>CATPCK010000404.1 GCA_955652655.1 uncultured Ktedonobacteraceae bacterium
GGGCATGCTTACAGCACGTCGCAAACGTTTCTGGTTTCCACCCTTCCCGCTCATGGTGCTTCTACTGGCCATCATTGTCATGTGGAACAAGTTCGACCTGCACATCAGTTCGACCGAAGTGCTTTATTACGGTGCAGGTGAGACGCAGGGCGCAACCGCTGATAACTACGCAGTACTACCTATTATTTTCGGGCTGGTCACCGCCTGTTTCATTCCACTCTCGCGTTCTTTCGGGCAGCTATTTACCCAGATTATGCCACTCACCGCCTATACCTTTGACATCATCGGCAGCCTGGTAGGCATTGCCTGCTTCTCAGTCATCGCCTATTTCGCTCTACCACCACTTGTGTGGTTCGTTGTGCTGACGCTCCTTATCCTGGTGCTAAGTTCACGCCAAACTGTTTTGTTTGTTGCGAGCACTTTCCTGGTCAGCCTCATCATCGTTATACAGTTGCAGCGCGATGCCTACTGGTCGCCCTACTACAAAATCCTGCTCCATCCCTTGCCACAGGGCGGCTACATTGTCGATGTCAACAACGCTGGCGGTCACCAGGCCATGGTTCCCTGGCAATACAAGGAACCCTTCTATCGTCGTGTGTACGAACTCTTCAATGGTAGTTCATTTAATCACGCCATGATCCTGGGCGCAGGCAGCGGCTCCGATGTCTCCACGGCCCTCGTTTACGGGGTCAAGTCAGTCACGGCCGTGGAGATCGACCCTACCATCCAGCAGCTTGGCGCTCGCTTCAATCCTGACCAACCCTACAGCGATCCTCGCGTGAAGGTGGTCATCAACGATGGTCGCTCCTTTCTCCAGAACGACAAAGGAAAATATGACCTGATCATCTTCGCCCTGCCTGACTCGCTCACCCTCACTTCCAGTAACACCAGTTTGCGCCTCGAAAGCTTCCTGCTCACAGAGGAGTCGATTAAGGCTGCTCGCGCACGCTTAACCAACGATGGTCTCGTAGTCTTCTACAACTTCTACCGCGAGGACTGGCTGGTGCAGAAACTGGCTAACATGGCAGGACATGCCTTCAACCAGGAACCACTCGTCTCTACCTACGGCGGCTGGGGCCGTGCAGCCACCATCATGGTTGGTCCACGACTTAAAACACTCCCAACGGGCATGTTCGGCGCCTATCATGAAACTGCTTCCAGCAGCAAAGACTTGCGCGTCATCGGCGAGGGCTACTACCCTTTGACAAACGACACTATGGCAACCGACGACTGGCCCTTCCTTTACCTGCGTGATCACAGCTTCCCTTTGATATATGTCCTTGGTCTTCTGATGGTGGCCTTCTATGCTGTGGGTGGCACACTCCTGCTTGCCCCACGCAAAACCCTACGCCGCTTCGACTGGCACATGTTCTTTCTTGGCGTTGCCTTCATGGTGCTCGAAGTCAAAAGTCTGACCACCTTCTCGCTCCTCTTCGGGAGTACCTGGTTTGTCAACTCCCTCGTCTTCTTCGCCATCCTCAGCAGCGTACTGCTGGCCGTGCTCGTCAACAGCCGCCTCAAAATACGCCGCATCAGCATCTGGTATCTCTTGCTCTTCGGAGTTCTCGTCTTGAACCTTTTCCTACCGCCCGAAGCCTTGCTGCTGGGCAACCCTATCGCCCGCTACTTACTCGCCAGCATACTGGCCTTCACGCCGGTCTTCCTGGCAAACATCATCTTCGCCAACTCCTTCCGTGACAGCGAAAGCGCCGATATCTCCTTCGCCTCCAACCTTCTCGGTATCATGGTTGGTGGCGGTCTTGAGTACTTCAGTATGCTGTTCGGCTATCACTGGCTGCTTGTTTTGGTGATCATTTTCTATGCCTGCGCTTTGTTGTTGAGGCGCCGTAGAACTGGTAAGGTAGGTGAAACAAGCGAAGGCGCAGCGCTCTCTGCACCGGTAGATAGCCTGACTGGCTGACCTGATTAGGAGTTTGGAGACGATGCCGCTACATGCATACTGTGAGCGTCTCGACAACACCTGTTGTACGATCAATTACACGAATGGCGTGGTTGTTGGTGTCAGCTGCGTAGATTTTGCCTGCGGCAGTTGCCAGGCCGCACAAACAATTCATACAACCCAAAAATAGGTAGAATGGAGTTGCTCTCCCATTGAGCGAAATGAGCGTGCTAAAAGAATTAGAGGGATTACTTCGGGATCATGGTTATCTACATGAAGGAGAATCCATTCCTGTTGTGTTAAAGTGCGAGATTGATAGAAATGAGAGCAGCATAGGTTTTTATGCCGAAAACAATGCTGTTGTTGCTTTGTCAGTTCGATACTGCGCATTTTGTCAAGGATGGATATGCTCTCATACGACATGAGAGTAGTCTACGGAAGACAAGGCCAGCGAAGCACTTACCGCTGGCTTGCGAAGAAGAAACCCATCTACTCCTGGATGCATTGATCATAGCGCTACTGAGCAGCCGTGACAGGTTCAACAAGATCAGAGAGATTCTTTTGGGCAAACTGCTCAATGGCTGCAATCACGTCCCCGAATTCCTGTCCTTTTTCAGTGAGATGATACTCGACGCGAGGCGGGATCTCCAGGAAAGCTCGCCGCTGCACGACCCCCATCTCTTCCAGGGCCCTGAGCCGTTGTGTGAGCGTCTTCGAACTGACATGTCCCATGAACTCTCGCAGTTCGTTAAAGCGTTTTGGGCCACGCAACAGGTTAATGATGATCAGCAGAATCCACGCATCTCCAATCAAACGAATGGCACGCCCCATGGGAGTGGTCGCACAGGCCTCGGGCATTTCAGTTGGTTGTTCCCGATCGGGTGTCTTCATAGGGCAAGTATAGCATGTTTTTTTGAGAAAAGCAACTTTCTTGACAACTCTAACTTTCTATGATAATCTTACTTCCATAGAGGAAGTTTGAGATGAGAAAAGGAACCTTCGCTTTGCTCGTTCCTTCTCGGTACAAACACTATTGAAAGGAACATCATTCATGACTGTCACCATAAGTATAGCGCTCCTCATTCTCCGTCTGGTGGTTGGCCTGACGCTGGCCGTCCACGGCACGCAAAAGCTCTTTGGCTGGTTCGCTGGCCCTGGTCTCGCCCGGTTGATGCAGGGGTTCGAGCAACAGGGCTTCAAACCGGTATGGCTGTGGGTCAGCTTTGTCATCCTGGGGGAGGTTGGCGGCGGCCTCTCCGTCGCGCTTGGGTTCTTGACGCCCCTGGGCGCCGCCGGGATTTTCGGGGCCATGTTCATGGCCACCTTCAAGAGTCATTGGAAAAACGGCTTCATCGTGAGCCGAGGCGGCTATGAGTATACGCTGGTGCTCATGAGCGTCAGCATCGTCATCGGACTCATCGGGCCAGGAAGCTATTCACTGGATGCTCTCTTTGGCATCGTCCTCTCAGAGGTGCTCCTGTTCGGCGCGCTGGCCGTTGCTGCCCTGTTTGTCGACGTCATCGGACTCCTCATTAGCCGTAAAGCCTCGGTCGCGCCTTCAGGGAGCGTGTCCAGAGCTTCATGACGAAGCATCCAGCTAGAGAAATGGTAAAACAGAAAGTGAGCAACCCATGAAAGTAGAAATCTGGTCAGACGTGGCCTGCCCGTGGTGTTACATTGGCAAGCGCCGCTTTGAATCTGCCCTGGCCCACTTTGCGCATCGCGAACAAGTCGAGGTCACCTGGCGCAGCTACCAGCTTGACCCAGGTGCCCCCCGTGATCCAGGGAAAACGGTCAACGAGATTCTGGCGCAGAAATACGGTGCAAGTCTTTCACAAGCCGCAGCGATGAATGAGCGGGTGAGCGCAATTGCGGCCCAGGAGGGACTGGAGTATCACCTGGAACATGCGAAGTATGGCAATACGTTCGATGCTCACCGCCTGATCCACCTGGCGGCCACTCATGGTCTCCAGCACGAAGCGGAGGAACGGCTCTTCAAAGCCTATTTCACCGAAGGGAGAGCGCTGGGCGATGCCGAGACACTCGTGCAACTCGCCTCCGACATTGGCATCGATGCGGATGAAGCACGCGCCGTCCTTCGCAGTGATGCGTATGCCGATGAGGTGCAAGCGGACAAGCAGCGGGCGAGAGCCTTTGGGGTTAGCGGCGTGCCGTTCTTTGCCGTTGACGAGAAGTACGGGGTGTCAGGAGCGCAATCGGCTGAACTGTTCGGAGAAGTACTTGAACGAGCCTGGGCCGAGTCCCACCCATTGATCCAGGTCGGGAGTGCCTCGCAAGATGACGCCGGGCCCTGTGACGGCGAGAACTGCGCCATTGCATGAGACGATGGGAAGTGAGAGTTGTGTCTCTCAAGATATAAGAAAGGTGAAGGAATGCTTGACTCCGCTGAGAGCGAACGCCTCCTGCGCATCTATGCTCAAACCAGGACCATCGCGGTAGTGGGAGCTTCGGCTGATGCCTCGAAGGCCGCACACCAGATCCCGCGCTACCGGCAAAGCCAGGGCTATCGCATCCTGCCGGTGAACCCGCGCGGCGGCGAGCTCTTGGGTGAGCATGTGTTCCGTGCGCTGGGAGAGATCGATGTCCCCGTGGATGTGGTGGAGGTGTTCCGTCCTGCCCAGGAAGCGCCCGAGATCGCCCGGCAGGCCATCGCGATAGGAGCAAAGGCGCTCTGGCTCCAGTTGGGGATCGTCTCGGAGGAGGCCCGGCGTTTAGCGGAAGAGGCAGGACTGACTGTTGTTATGGACCGCTGTATGGGGGCTACCCATGCGCTACTCGGTCTGGGACCTGGACCTGACACGCACGGAGAAGAGACAACATGACCACCGGGAGGCGGAGCGCGTTGTCTCTTCTATTCTAGAGGAGGAGAACCACCATCGTGGA
>CATPCK010000405.1 GCA_955652655.1 uncultured Ktedonobacteraceae bacterium
AACGGTTTCCAGGCGTCGAGCCAGGTCCTGTAGAGACTCGCCGCGTGTGATGTCCTGCTCACGTTTGGCCTCGGCTCGCAGTTGTTGTGCTGCTGCTTGTCCCAACTGCTGTACCATGCGTTGGGCGACCCGCTGGGTAATGCCTATCCTGGTTGGTTGCCCTTTTGTTGTCATGGCGATGCCCACCAACAGCCGCTCCCGTTCCTGGTCACTCCCGATGGTAGGTAATCCTTCTGGACAACGAACGATCTCAAGATAGCGGCGCAGAAGACGCTCCGCGTCAGAATGGAGCGGAACACGACGCGCTTTTCCCGCCTTCCCGCTTCGCACTGTGACCGTCCCGCCTCCGAGATCAAGATCACGCAATTGCAGGTCACAGGCTTCCTGAACGCGTAATCCTGCGTAGATGAGGAGTGCTAACAAGGCCTCATTCCTTGTGCGAAGCTGTAGATGCAGTTCAGCCCGAGCAACACGAAGTAAGGCATCCACAGCTTCTGTAGGCAGTGAGCGAGGTGCCAAGGGGTCTGTGGGAACATCCTTCACATCAGTAGTCGGATTCTCTGTGAGCAGATGAGCGAGCACCGCCCACTGGCAGTAGCCACGGAGAGATGCCAAACCGCGATTGATCGTGGCGGGGGCAGCCCCATCGTCCCGTTGACGAGTCAGTTGCCAGTCGCGGAGGTCCTCGTGACGCAGCAACGCCGGGTCGAACGTCCGTCGTCGTGTGTACTCCCACCAAGCGACGAAATGGGTCAGATCCTGGCGGACAACTTTCAGCGTTGCTGGTGCGCGTCGTTTCGTATGTAAGACTTCCAGATAGTGTTCAAGCGAAGGGTGCAATTCAGGACTCCTTTGTGATAGCTCTGCTTATTCTATCACACCTATGCGGATTCTACGACATGCAAAATGGAGCTGAAGCTACCCGATATCTCCACCTTCTCCGACGTGTTCCCCTGGTTTTTGCGGCTGACGTGCCGGAGAAGGAGACATCTCCGGCACGTTGGTACGACGTCGAGAGAACTGTTGCCTCTCCTATCGTTGTTCTTGTCAGGGCACATGCACACCTCGCGGCATGAGCATGTGCTCACTATGAAAAAACGAAAACAAGAAGGAGCAGTCTCATGAAGCGACACTGGACCAACGAAGAGTTGGCCGAACACTGGACGCTCTCGTCCAAAGAATTCGACTTGATCGGCGACAGCAAGTCCGATCACAATCTGCTCGGCGCGGCCTGCCTGTTGAAGTATTTCCAGTATGAGGGGCGTTTTCCCTCCCAAAAGCAAGACGTTCCCCCCATCGTCATCGTGCATCTGGCCCAACAGTTGGGGGTGATTCCGGAGAAGATCATTCCCTACGACTGGGAGGGGCGCACCATCAAGGCGCATCGCGCCGCTATCCGCACGTTTCTCGACGTTCACGAGGCCACGCTTGCCGATGAGGAGGCGGTGGTCGAATGGCTGGCCTCGGAGGTGCTGGCAGAGCAACGGCAGGAGGAAGCCCTCATCGCATCCTTCTCTACCCGTTGCAAGGAGCAGCGCATCGACCCCCCGACGCCCGATCGCGTCCGCCGTCTCGTCCATACCGCCATCCACCGCTTTGATGAACGGCTCTGCGCCTCCATCATGCAGCAACTCTCTTTGGAGACACGTACGCAGTTGGATGCGCTGCTCACTGTGCTGACCCCCGAAGCCGAAGAGCGGAAGGAGACCACGTCTGCTCTCGCAGACACGCCCATTGAGGGAGGGACAGAAGAAGCACCACTGGAAGGGGCACCACCACGTCCCCAGTCAGCCCTGCACGCGCTCAAACAGGATGTCGGTCCCCTCAGCCTGGAACGTGTGCTGCAGGAAATCGACAAGCTGGAGCGCATCCAGCAGCTGGGCTTGCTACAGGAGATGTTCGCTCATGTCTCTGCCAGGACGCTGGAGAGCTACCGCAACCGCATCGCCGTCGAGGAACTCCAGGAGGTGCGCCGCCATCCCGATCCCATTCGCTACACCCTGCTTGCTGCCTATTGCTAGCGCAGGCGGCAGGAGATCGTGGATACCCTGGTCGAATTGCTGCTGGATGTCGCCCATCATCTGAGTACCAAAGCCGAGCGGCGCGTCGAGAAAGCCTTCGTCAAGGAGATCAAAAAGGTCTCCGGAAAAACCACGCTGCTGTTTCGCCTGGCGGAAGCGGCGGTCGAGAAGCCTGATGGGACGATCCGCGAGGTGGTCTTTCCGGTGGTGAGTGAACAAACCTTGCGCGACCTGGTCAAAGAATACAAAGCTGGCGGCTCAGGCTACCAGCAGCGAGTGCAGAAGGCGATGCGTGGGCCCTACAGCAAACATTACCGGCGCATGGTGCCGGTGATTCTGAAGCACCTGGCCTTCTGCTCCAACAATGAGGTGCACCAACCCATCGTCCAGGCATTGGAACTGCTCAAGAAGTACGTCGATGTCCCCCTCACACAGCCCCATTTTGGAAGCTCCGAGACCGTTCCCCTCGACGAGATCGTGCCGGCAACCTGGCGCAAAGCGGTGGTCACGAGCGACAAAACTGGCAAGACTGAGCTGGTCAGCCGCGTTAATTATGAACTGTGTGTCCTGCACACCCTGCGCGAGAAAGTCCGCAGCAAGGAAGTGTGGATCCGGCACGCCAACCGCTTCCGCGATCCGAATGACGACCTGCCAAAAGACTTTGCGAGCAAACGCACGACCTACTATGACGCTTTGCACCTGCCCCTGGATGCCGACACCTTCATCCACAAGCTGCAAGCTGAGATGACCACAGCATTGGAGCAGCTCAACCAGACCATCCCCGACAATCCTCATGTGCGCCTGTTGTCCAAGGGCGGCGGCTGGATCTCTCTCACACCCTTGCCTCCCCAGCCCCAACCCCAGCACTTGCGGCTGCTCAAAGGTGAACTCTTCACGCGGTGGCCTATGATCGAACTGCTTGATATCCTCAAGGAAACGGACCTGCGGGTGCGCTTTACCGATCGCTTCCACACGCTGACGCTGCGAGAGAACCTGGATCGGGCGACCATTCAAAAACGACTGCTGCTCAGCCTGTACGGACTGGGCACCAATATCGGTCTCAAACGCGTCTGCGCTGGAGACCATGGCGAGAGCTACCGGGATGTGCTCTATGCCTGTAACCGGTTTCTCACCAAAGATGCTCTGCGGGCGGCGATTGCCGACGTGGCCAATGCCATCTTCCGCATCCGGCTACCCGACATTTGGGGAGAGGGCACCACGGCGTGCGCCTCCGACTCCAAGAAGTACTCAGCCTGGGACCAGAATCTGATGACCGAATGGCATGCCCGCTATCGTGGTCCTGGCGTACTCATCTACTGGCATGTGGAACGCAAAGCCGTCTGTATTTACTCGCAACTCAAACGCTGCTCCTCCTCGGAAGTTGCCGCGATGATCACCGGCCTGCTGCGCCACGCCTCTGAGATGCAGGTGGATCGCAACTACGTGGATACTCATGGCCAATCGGAGATCGGATTTGCTTTCTGTTCGCTGCTGGGTTTCCAGTTGTTACCCCGTCTGAAAAATCTCCACGCTCAAAAGCTCTATCGTCCCGAAACGGGGCACCCTGATGCCTACCCCAACCTGCAACCGGTGCTCACGCGTCCCATCAGGTGGGAACTCATTCGACAACATTACGACGAGATGGTCAAATTTGCCACGGCGCTGCGTCTTGGCACTGCCGAGACGGAGGAGATTCTGCGTCGATTTACGCGCAATGGTGTGCAGCACCCGACGTATACCGCGCTCCTGGAGCTGGGCAAGGTGCAGCGCACCATCTTTCTTTGCCATTACTTAAGCTCAGAGGAACTCAGACGCGAGATCCAGGAAGGACTCAATGTCGTGGAGAACTGGAACTCAGCAACCAATTTTATCCATTTCGGTCGTCTTGGCGAATTTGTGACCAACAACGTGTCAGATCAAGAGCTGGCCATGCTCGCTCTGCATCTCTTGCAGATATCCCTGACCTTTATCCAGACCTTGATGATTCAAGATGTCTTGTCGGAGCCAGCCTGGATGAACCGGATGACCAAAGAAGATTTGCGTGGGCTGACCCCACTGATCTACAGCAATGTCAATCCCTACGGACTCATGCGACTCAACATGGCCGAGCGTCTGACGATTGAACGGGCTGAGGCCGTCTAAAGTGTCATTTCATCCTTCCCGAAGCCGAGTAGAAGCAGCTGGGGCAAGAGGCCGTTCATGTGAGGTCGTCTTGCCTCCAGCAATATTGCTATCTTGCCCCTGGTGTCACCAATGTATGTATTGAGCCAACCAGGAGTGCTTCTCGCAGTCGCCAAGATGGCCAGAAGTGTGCTCATGCCCATCAGCATGCCCAGCGAAACCAGGGCCAGTGTCAAACGCTGAACGGCTGTGGGAGCCTGACCCGAGGCTTCCCGGATCAGCTTCTGTCCAGCGCTGCTGCAAGGGAAGCCTCTTCATATCTCGTATCGCCTGCAGAGCTGTAGGCAGTACCTTGACTCTCGTAGCCCATTTCTTCTTGTTGAAACATCCCGCTTCTCCTTTCGAGGGCGTTGCACACCGCCATCCGACAGGGCACTCCGTGCGCATTCACCTGGTTGCTCGCATTTCTTCGAGCCAGGTGGCAATCCATTGATATTCGTCGCGGATGCGCCGGGTATGAAAGGAGAGGACCCGCTGGGCATAGGACATCGAGATGCCCATGGTTGGCGCACAGTCCTCCGCTTCTGCCAGGTGTTGCATGCTCTGCAGGTACGAGAGGCATCCCTGCAGATAGACCAGGCGCTTGTTGAGGATAGCCTCTCGTTCCGGCGGATCGAGATACTCGAAGAACGCGACGCGCGTAAAAAACTCGGCTTCATTGACAGCTTGCTCAGGCGGAAAATCGCAGAGAGAGGCATGCAGCAACTCGATGCCGCGCTCGGTCAGGTGGTAGAGGTGGCGATTAGGTTTGCCCTCTTGCTGTACCACCTGCCGCACCACTGCCCCCACCTCTTCAAAATGCTTCAAAGCCGGGTAAAGCACCTTATTATTGAGTGCAATGGTCCCGCCAAACACCTGCTCGATGCCTTTTTTGATCTCGTAGCCATGCTGCGGCCGTTGGCGCAGCATGGCTAAGATCACAATCTCACCATACATATGTTTCTTCATCCTATGTTATTATCACCTATATAGGTGATAATAACATAGGGGAGAACTCTGTGTCAAGTGATGCGCGTCATGCGCCCAAATGACACACGAGACAATTATCTTGAGGCGCAAATATGAATTCTTTACAACCCTTGAAGAGAGGAAACCAAAACGCGCTGACTTTTGGTCATCACACCAGGATGAACACCTGCCTCCCTTGTTTTTTCTCAAGGCATGCTTTATAGTTGCTCCAGAAGCAGTTCCAGTTACTAACAATCTGCCTATGCGAGATTGCGAACACTTTTGTCAAGAAGTGGGGATGCGGAGCAGGTGTTTGCAACAGGTAAAGGCAGGTTGTCATGTATCGACATGCATGTGAACACTTTTGTTGGGCGCGCTCACATAGGATGCGGCAATGCGAAAGCCGCTTGTGGAGCCATTTCATAAGAAGCGAGCGGTGATTGTGCAACCACCTGCCTTCCAAGCAGGCTGTCGCGGGTTCGAGCCCCGTCTCCCGCTCCACGGAACCAACCGTCTCTCTGGGAAGGCTTCATACGCTGTTTGAAGACAAGCAGGCAGTGATGAAGGCCAGAGCAGACGGTTGTGTTGTCTGCGCAAACGCGTCCTGCGACTATCTGCCTCACTACCGTTGCGACTATCTGCCTCATCGCTCACCACACCTGCCTGTCTCCTGCTGAGTCATAAGGAGAGAAACAGATGGTATCCGAACATGCCAAAAATCCATGGAAACAGGTGACGGAGGCCCGCGCGGCTGCACAGCGGACGGAACTGAACGCACAAGCAGCAGAGCGGCGACGCACCGCCGAGCAAACCTCGAAGACGAAGCGCGCGAACGGGAAGCAGGGTCAGCGAGACCTGCTGGCTAAGCAATGCCTCTCGCAATCTGGTTTACTTCCATCGATACCGATGTTTATCGGCCTCCCAACATATCCTTCACAGAGAAGTATTGAGTTACAGACGGTTTCGCCGGTCTCTTTTCATGCACACGTTGTGCGACATGGCACGTGTACGAGACGGCTTGAAAAAGGCTCTGGTGGTTCCTCTCTCTCTCCAGACGTGCCCGCGATGAACTGCTCACCAGAGCAGACGCATGGTCAAGTAGCGCCAAGGTTGCGCGTCCAGGAGGTGCCTCCGATGGAGTGCTCGCACGAACATACGCATGAGGGAGCAGCGACCGCGCTCAGCGTACTAGGTGAGAAATGGACGATTCAACTGCTCCATCAGATTGTGCAGGGGAACAACCGCTTTGGTCAGCTCCAGCGAGCGATGAAAGGAATCAGCCCAAAGACGCTCACGGTACGCCTAAGAGAGTTGGAAGAAGCGGGGATTCTTACCAGAAAGGTCTTTCCGGGATTCCCGCTGCATGTCGAGTACGCTGCCACCGAGCGTGGGGAAGCGCTCGGCAAAGTCATCCGGGCCATGGATGAATGGGGGGAAAAGGCTTAAGAGCACCCGGTGCAGTGGCAAGCTGCATTCAGACGGTGCGGAGAGCACGAACGAGCGCAGACAGTCCATACGCGAGGGCCTCCTGCTCGTCCGGCTTGAGTGCTGCCAGCAGGCGCTGATGTCGCTCTGCGAGACTCTTGGCCAGACGCGAGGCTGCCTCGTGCCCTGTATCACTCAAATGCAGTCGGAACATGCGCGTATCGTGAAGATCGCGCACCCTCTTCACCCATCCCCTCCGCTCCAGGTGCTTGATGAGGCGACTCACCGTGCTCTTCTCGAGGTGCATCTGCTCTGCCAGCACTTGTTGCGACATCGGTGCCTCGGCGGAGAGCGCCATAAGCGCGAACATCTCGGAGAGCGAGAGGGAGAAGTCGGTAGGCACCTGGTCAGGCCGGTGCAGCCCTAACGCCTGAAGAAACTCGCCAAATAACTCCTGTAACTGCTTGGTATCCATACCGCTATTCTACCATAAGACAGTTGCACAAAGCAACCATATAGTTGTATACTACAACCATACAGTTGTATTGTGCAACTATGTAGATCGAGGCAACTGCTTACGGATGCAGTTCTTGCCATTGTCTTGAGAGGAGAAATGACATGCACAGGCATGAGGTCAGGCAACATGCGGAAGTCAGCCACTTGAGCCACTTTAATTCCCTGTTTATTGGCTGGGGGAGTCGCGTCTATGATGTGGTGATGGTGCGACTGACCAGGAGATTGTATCACCGAGTCATCGCAGATCTTGCCGCCCTCCGGCTCGTCGAGGGGAAGGTGCTGGACGCCGGAACCGGTCCGGGCACCTTAGTCAGGGAACTCGCCCGGAGTCTTCCAGGGCTCCAGGTCTACGGCATTGACCTGTCGGATGATATGATCCGGCTGGCACGCGCACATGCCAGGCGTGAGCAGGTAGAGGAGCGGGTGCATTTCGAGAGCGGTGATGTGGCGCACCTCCCCTATCTAGATCAGCCCTTTGACGTGGTGGTGTCGACCATCAGCATGCATCATTGGTTTGAGCTCGAGCAACCCCTAAGAGAACACTACTTATGTTCCCCGTTTGTCGGGGTCTGTCGGGGTCTGTAAGGCATCGGCATGGACATACCTGGCATGTCCATGGCTGCCATAGCAGCCGCGGGCATCACGATAAAGGGGCGCATCATGTCGTGGTCCTCGTGTTCCAGCAGGTGACAGTGGTACATGAAGCGGCCTGTGAAGCCATCGAAGGCGGCGGCAATCGAGACAAGCTCACCCGGGTTCACCCGCACGGTGTCTTTCCAGCCCATTTCGTTCTCATCGAGCGTCCCATGCCCTTGAAAGAAGACGGGTGCAGTCGTTCCTCCCGTTTCTGGATTGAAGCCGTCCTTATTGTAGAGGTCTCTGCTGAGCGCCTGGAACTGGACGAGGTGCACATGGAAGGGATGGGTGTCTTGCGTCAGGTTGATGATACTCCATACTTCTGTCGACCCGTAGGCAACGAACCAGTTGACCGTATCCTCAAACTGCTTGGCGACAGTGCGATACTGCACTGTTTTCCCCTGCTCGTCTGTCATCGCAATCAGTGCTTCTCCCGCGGTGGCTTCTCCTTCCTGCACCTCAGCGAGCTCACGTAGGGTGAGCATGCCGTCGGGATACTCTACTAAGGCGACGAGTCGGTGCTGGTGATCAGGGGGTAACCGGTCATGTTCGAGCCGGCGGTACGATGTTGACAAGGTCGCGGGCAGGACGAAAGGATCATCCACCGGCTGCGATGAGACGCGGAACTCCATCACTTCAGGGTGAGGGAGCCGGTTATCAGGATCGGGCATCCCTGGTGGTTGAATTGCCGGACTGTTATCAACGGCGCGCCAGCGGTGTTGACCAGTCTAAGCCGTTGTCCTCGCCAAGCGCGAAAGTCCACGATGAGATCAGCGCGCTCGGCGGGCGCGAGGATGAGTCCATCTTGTGGCACAGCCACCGGCCGACCGAGTAATCCCCCATCCGTACCGATCTGAGTGATCTTGTCGAGCGCTACCTTCCCCTGTTCATCGAGAAGGACGAGTCGATAGAAGCGTGAGTTCGACCCGTTGAGCAGGCGCAGTCGGTACTGCCGCGCTTCGACTGGAAGGTACGGCCAGATGGTTCCATTGATGAGCGTGAATGGGCCAAAGAACTCCATCGTGCCATCTTCGACCTTGTGCAGAAGACGACCGGTCAGGGCACCGTCGGGTGTCGTATCCAGGTTGCGATCCTGGAGCAGCAAGGGGATTTCGTAGGGGCCACTTGGCAAGTGCAGCGCCGCTTCCTCGGCATCGCGGATGATGTAGAGTCCGGCAAGGCCAGTATACACGTTGAACCTGGTAATGCCCATGGCATGATCGTGATACCAGAGTAACGTAGCCTGCTGATCGTTGGTATAGTCGCTCGTGGTGATCTGACCGGAGAGGGCGCCGTTCTCGGTCCAACCGTCGCTGTTGGCTATAGTCCGGCCACCATGCAGATGAACCACCGTCCAGGGCGGAAGAGTTGCAACGGTCGAATTGGACGGTCTTCCACTGCGTCCAGGCTCATTTTGTGAACCATCTGGGGCGGTGACGGCTGTAATGGGATAGGGCTCGGCCTGAGGGAGAGCGTTGATCCATTCGACCTGAAGGCGTTGCCCACGCGAGACCTCGATGATTGGTCCTGGCAGCGAGCCCTCATACGTCCACACCTCGCTTGGTGGGAGCTCCGAGTGCAATTGCACCCGTGCTGGACGCATATGTACCCGCAGGATGTACTGTTGGTCTGCTTTTATCTGGGGTCGCAACGTAGGTGGGACTCGCAGACAATCCTTGAACTTAGTCAGCGACGTTGGTCCGGTTGATTTCTCCATCATAGCATGTTCCCTTCACTCGTCCAATTTCAAGAGGTGGACAAGAGTAGTATACAGGGAAATGCACCCTTTTGCATGACCTCAAGAGGCATCTCCGAGATGCCTCTTGAGGTCTACGCCCTCATCACGTGACTCCTACTTTACCTCTTTTGGGTCGGGTAAAACCGCACCTTCTCGTGTACGCTTGTATCATCTTTGACCAGCATGTCAGCAAAACGAGTGGGAAAAAGAAAGGAACGTAACGATTGGATTTGACCAGTACCACGAACCGGCGAATGAACTATCGCCAGAGACCCGCACCTTTGCACGCATGATGGCTTCGCTCACCGAAGAAGCCGAAACCATCGGCTGGTACGAGCAGCGCTTAGCCGTGGAGCCAAACGCCCAGGCCCGAGCCATCATGGCGAACGCCCAGGGGGAGGAATTCAAGCACTTTGGGATGGATCTCGAATTTTTAGTGCACCAGAAGCCAAAGTGGCGCGTCGCTTTACAGGATATCCTCTTCAAAGAAGGCGACATTGTCGCACATGGGGAGGTTTAATATGATGAACAAAGATCATCAGCGTAGTGGAGATGCGTCGGCGCCTGGGACACGCCGCAAACCAGTCCCCATCGCTATGGCTACGGGGCCTGCCGAATACACGGCCGGGCAACAAGAGATGCCGGTAATCCTGACGAGCCTGGCAGAGATGCTGCACTGGGCGCAGAATTGGGCACGCTCCCGCTCGATCTGGCCGTTTAGCTTTGGTCTGGCATGCTGTGCCATCGAGATGATCGCGGCCGCTTCCGCAGAAAATAGAAAAACAAGGTCTGAGACTAGGCGTCGGCGCATCTGCATAGGTGTGCGTTCTTAGATGCGCAGATGCAGAGGCGACTGTCATGTCGCCTCTGCATCTGCGCAGGTACACTCGGCGTTAATAGTTGTCCAGGGCTTCCAGGAGAAGCGTCAACAGTAAGGCCGCCATGATGCTCACCAGCGCGAAGCCATGCAGGCGGCAGGCGTCCTCGGAGATCGGCTCAACGTGGTAGCTCTCGCGGAACGATTCGCGCACCTCGGCAGGGGTCGCCAGCGTCAGCAGGCTATCCTGCTCAAACTCCGTGACGATCATCGTTTTCTCGCTCTTGAAGCCGTTGAACTTGCCGGACTCAAAGAGGCTGGTGCCCAGGTGAACGGGCCCCGCTGGCGTGACGCGATCCTCAATGACGCCTGGCGGCATCCAGGTGGACCTCGCTTCGAGGTCGGTGAGAACAGCGAAGACGGCTGCTGCCGGATAATCAAAGGTGTGGCTGGTTTCAATGGTAATCATGTCTCTTTTCCTTTCTCGTATTCAATGCTGTGATTGCTGCATATCAAACGTGCTAAGGGGTGAGCGAAAGAGGAGCGCCGAGAGCGCCTGCGTCAGTGCCTGCTCAGCATCTGCCTTTCCGGCCAGGCTCCTCCATCCGATGAAACCGTCGGGGCGCACGATGACCGCCCCGGTGGTTGTGACTCCATAGGAGCGACAGAACGCGCCGCTGGCGTCGAGGAGATTCCCCGCATCGTTGCCAATCTGATAGATGTCCAGAGGGAAATGGAGTGTGTCCTTGTGCTGCGGGCAGCGTCCTTCCAGTTCTGTCCCTCTGGACCGATCAGCAAGACGAAGTGGGAACCGAACAGGTCCAGCGTCGAGATCTGCTTGCCCTGGCGTTCGAGCACGATATGCGGCGCGCGTCCCCGGCTGTCCCGTCCACCAATCTGGAGACTGGACCAGTGACAGGTTCTCATCGTCTTCCTGTACGATCGCTCCCGCGTTGTAGCGATAGCCCATATTGACGATCAAAGTGTCCACTGAGATCCCCGCTGAGCCCTCAATTTGGCGCTGTTGTGAAAGCAGCGTCACCTGCTCGACGGTGAAGTCTGCAACGCTGCGCCGCTCCTGATCGTAGGTGGCAAGCAAGCCCTGCTTAGTCTCACTACGCTGGACAGCCGCAAGCTTCCAGGCCAGATTCTGCGCCTCGGCAATGCCGGTATTGCCTCCGAGCGCGCCGGTCGGCGGCTGGACGCGAGCGGCATTGCCGACCAGGAACACCCGTTCTTGCTGGAAGCGGTCAGCAACGCGAGCGGCCATTTCCCAGGCCTGCACCGTTTTGAGTTGAAGCGAGAGATCGGAGATTCCGACGGCTGCCCGGATCAACTGAAGGCATCGTGCCTCTGGATAGTCAGTGAGCGTCTCTTCCTCCGGGTCATAGCCCACATCCAGCCGGAAGAGATCTGGTCGCGCGGAAGAGCCAGCGTAGGGGACAAGCGCTCCGCTCACGGTGTCGTTACTGAGGAAGCACATGACGGCGTGCCGCTTGCGGAACAGGTCCATTACATCAGCCTCGAAGATCATACTGACGAAATGCCCCAGGCTGCCCACGCCATGCTGGTTGATGCCAAGCTGCTGTCTGATCTCGCTGCGGCTGCCGTCAGCCGCGACCAGGAAACGCGCTCAGACCTGGCGAGTGGTACCACTGCTAAGTTCTCGGACCGTGGCTGTGACGCCTTCCTCGTCCTGCTCGAAGCCGATCAGCTCGGCCCCGTAGCGCAGATTTGCTCCAGCCTGCTCGACCTGTGCTCGCAGCGCCGGCTCCAGCACGTCCTGAGCAATGAGGCTCCCCTGTACCGGACTAGCATTCGTGAAGTAGGCGCTGAAATCATCCATATAGTGATCGACCTCCTGGCCTACCAGACTCTCGACCAGCGGGACAGTGCTGTCCAATGAGAACGGGGGTTCGACCTGGCGAATCGCGGCTTCGACCCCGGCAGCCCGGAAGATTTCCATGCTCCGTGCGGTCATGCTCGCTAGACGTGGATGAATCGCGGTACCCGCATGGCGCTCCACGAGCAGCGAGGGAATGCCCTGCCGCGAGAGAAACAATGAGGTGGACAGGCCAATCAGACTACCGCCTGCAATCAGCACCGGTGTGGTTTCATCATAGCCGGAATGATGTGATGATATGTTCATCTCTGCTCCTTCTTTTCATGTGTGATAGGGATAGTTCGGCGAGTGTACCCGAACGTCATCTGCACAAGAGAAGAGATTCAGATGGCTTTTCTTCTCTGTAGAAGAAGGATACACGGTGAGCAGGTGAAGGTCAGTAGTCGAAAGGATACTGCGAAGATACTCTCTCAGTGGCTTTCGCATGTATGAGATTAGACGCGACTATTTTGCGTATATTCAGCCACCTGTGCTGGAGCATGGGATCCAGCTTCGTGATATGCTGGTGTTGCGTTATGACCTGAATGATCAGGCTGCCTATTCTTGCTCTGAACGTTAGAGCAAAGAGAGCGAGCGTGCATAGGCAACGGCCTGCGTCCTATTCTCTGCCTCCAGCTTGCTGAGAATATTCGCCACGTGTTTCTTGACGGTGGCGAGCGAGACAACCAGCTGCCTGGCGATCTCCTGGTTGGAGGCCCCCTGCGCGAGCAGATGCAGCACCTCCTGTTCGCGCAGTGTAAGTGGCTCAGGCAGTGCTGGTGCAGCTTGAGAAGGAGTGTGAGAGAGAGGGGTGGAGACAAAGGGGATGGTCTTCGCCGTCACTTCCTGGTGCTGCTCGCTTGCAAACGCAGCGAGTACTGTATGGGCATAGGAAGCGAGGACAGGCGAAACAGCGTGCTGCTCAGCGGTGAGCAATGTTTGAAGGGCCCGTTGCATCGGTTCTCCAGCATCGAGAAAGACGCGCATGTATCCTTCCGGCTCTGCTATTTTGAGCAGGCGAAGAAGGACGCGGAGCGCCTCTTGCGTGGCCCCTGACGCTTGCAGAGCGGCTACTTGCAGAGCCAGGATAGCGATCACACTTCCCATTCTCGAAACCTGCTTGGCACTGCTAAGGAGTGCTGTGAGCCACTGCAAGGCTTGTGTGTAGTGCTGCTGAGCCGGATAGACACGCACCAGCGCCAGGTATTCCCTTTCGCTGGGGTATTCCAGGGCATCCTGATGGTAGAGAGTGTGCTCGGCCCAGTCTGCTGCCTGTGTCAGATTGCCCTGGGCCAGCCAGAGATGGACCCAGCCGCTGGTAATCCAGGGGCGAAAGAGAGGAATCCCGGCAGACTGATTCAAATGCTCTAGTTCGCGTACCGCTTGTTCAACCCAGTCAGATCGCCCTGGGCAATGCAGACACGAGAGAGCACCTCATAGGCACCTGTGAGAATGTTGCCAAAGCCCGCGGGAGCCGAGAGAAGAGTCAATGTACATTCTAACGCCCGTTTCAGCAAAGACAGCAGCGCAGGCCGTTCAATGAGCGCTGAGGCAGGCCGCGGAGGTCGCAGTTTAGAAAGTAAGAGCGAACTCTGATTCGAGTCTGAGTCAGCTTGATGTGGCTGTTCTAAAGGCATCATAGACCTCTCCTCTTGAGATTGGATTCGCGATCCTCGCGTCTTTTATCCAACTAATCAATGCATGTGAGCCTCTGTCGGTTCTGATAGGGCAAGCAATCTTTTCCCCAGCAGCCAGAGTCCCAAACCAACTCCCCACAGGATCAAAGCCGCACCAAAGCCGAGAACGACCCACTGGGCAGTGATCTGTTGACCACCGAGCTTGACACTTTCAGGTACCGCGAGCAGCGTGATCATCGCGAGCAAGCAGAGGAGCACCCCTACGAGATAATAGGTCTTGACCTGAAAGAGAGCCGCCAGGGGAAAGAAATGAACGCCAACAATGAGAGCCATAATGGGAAAGAATAAATCAAAGCGATTGATAGCGCTACAGATACCACTCGCGACTCCTATGAATACCCCCTCTGTGGCGAAGATAATGCCAAACCAGATTCCCATCCGCCTCCCTCGCCGGGCATCCGCCTCCGAAACCTGGTTCGATAACCGCCGTGACGCGAGGAGTAATGAGATCCCTCCACTCAGCAGCGTGATCCCTACAAGCACGACCACAATCGGTAGCCAGAGCCCTCCCCAGCCCTGCAATCCCCCTATCCCTATACCCGCCCACAGCGTGCCAAAAAATGCCATGAAAAACACACCAGAGGCAACGCCGCGCACAGCAGCTCCGGGGATAGTCGATGATGTTTGGGTCATACAGCACAGCTTCCTTTCAGTAGTTTCCGCTTTCTCCTTTCACTTTAGCACCTGGCTCAATCTTTTTGCCAACCGCTGTAGTAGCTCTGAAGAAACGTTCTGACGACAGTGAGAAAGTGTTCAAATTGCTCACCACGTGTTTCATGATGCAGAAAGTGACTGGCGTGGGGAAAGTAAGCAAGTTGGCCTTTCCGCCAGGTTGCAGCCATCTTCTGGGCCTCCTGCGGGGACACACTCGACCTCTCGGGATCGCTTGTGAGGAGCAGGATTGGGCATTCGATCCGCTCAACTGTTGCGCGCCAGGGCGTGGAAGCCGGAACGGGTGGGACAAAGCTGAGCACAGCGAGGTTGAATTGTGCCTGAGCCTCCAGATGAGACAGCAGTTCTTCTTTCGGCCAGTCAAGTGCGCCCGGCGGCAAGAAGCGCTGAGATGAGGCAACGCGTTCTTCAGGGGTTTGTGTTCTGAGCGCCTTGTGCCAGTCAACCCAGGAGTTGAGCCATGCAGTGTACCCTGGCCAGGGTTCATGCTCACCGGTTGTTGGAAATGGTCGCGAGGACGACTCGCTCCACGGTGGATCTTCCAAAATGACCGCACGCACAAGCCCCGGGAAGGTCGCGGCTACCTGGGCGGCAGTCAAGGCCCCGTTGGAGTATCCAAACACAAAAGGCTGGTGGAGTTCAAGCTCCTGGATCAGTGCTGCAACGTCCTGATTGAGAATCTCTTGGGAGTATCCTGTTTCGGGGCCAGAGGATCGACCATGCCCCCTCGCATCGACCATGATTACGTCAAAGTCTTGCTCTAATCCCCTCGCAACGCGCGACCAACACATGCTATTTTCCGTGAAGCCATGAAGGAGGAGAAGCAGGGGCTTGTCTTTGCCAGTGCGATAGTAATGCTGACAGATGCCGTTGGCGAAGACTTTGCCTTCGTTCCAATCCTCTTGCTCGTGTGGTCTCATAACCATTTCCTTTCTTTGGAGCTGGATGCTCAAATCTGACCTGCTCTTTTTTGTTCTCCAGTATAAAGGGTAACGTAACGTCATAGACAAGCCCTTTTTGTTCGACAAGTGGCCTGGGTTGTGCAAACCGCTGCTCTCGGGATGGCTTTGCAACACAGAGGAGAGCATTGGCGATCTGCTACTGAGAGTCTACGGTGCGGAAGGTGAGAACACATCGGCAATGCAACGTATTGCTGGTGCCTATCTGGATGTGACGGTACAGGTCTCCTCGTGAAGTGGTACCCAGGTAGGAAAGTCGGCATAGTACCTCGTGTGGCCTGCATCTCTCTGTGGAGGAGCCAAACCACGAAGTTGCGCTCTCGCATTGGTCTATCCATTGACACTGGATGCATGTGGGTCGCATTGAGCATGATACAAGGCCAGAATCCGCGTTCGCAGCTCTTGCATCGTCAGACAACTGAGTCGGGAAAGCCGACGACGGACAAGAATACTAGCCAGATCTCCATTTGATGGAACCAGGAATTGTGTTTGGAAGTATACAAGGAGAGGAGACAGCTATGGCACGTCCAGGTGAGGAATGGATTGACCCAATCAGAGGCCAATAGTCACCCACTGTCACCAGCGAGTAGCAGGAACGGCTCGTGTGGGCTTGCCGCCTTCGATCAGGCAGAAAAGAATAGATCAGTGAAGAACGTTCTACTAGAGAAAGGAAGGAACCCTATCATAAGAGTCGATGTCAAGCGGAGCATCACAATTCTGGAGAGTCACACACTTTTACTCGAAGGGGAGAAATACATGAATCGCGCAATGCAAGAAAAATGGCCCTGGATTGAGGGAACGCATAGTCTGCGCTCGCAGTTGCTAGAGAGCCTCAGTGATGCTGATCTGGCCTTCAGCCTGGGTGGAGAGAATATGACGTTGGGAGCGCTGCTGCGGGAAGATGGAGAGGTTGAGTACTCCTACATTCAATCGCTGAAAACCCTCAAAGAGGATTGGTCTTATCATCACACAGAAGCGGGCCTGGAGAGCGACCTCACACAGATCAAAGCCTGGTATCACACGCTGGACGAGGAGATGAAAGCAACCCTTGCGGCTTTCTCAGACGAAGACCTGTCCAAAACTATTGACCCGCGCGGCTTCACGGTGGAACTGCAACTCGATGTCTACCTGCAAGCCCAGCTGATCTTCTTAGGCAAAGCCAGCGTCTATTTCAAGGCGATGAACAGAGCTTTGTCCCAGTCATTTCAAGACTACATTGGCTGAGGCGCTTGCGTGAGCAGCGCATAACGAGCATGAAGGTCTTAGAGTTACCTGTAGGACAGATCTTCGGTTCCGGATTGTAAAGTAGGCAACAAAAGGAGAAATCATCATGACAAAGAGCATGGCTGATGAAATGAACAAGGATGGCAATGGCAGCTACGCTTCCGTGAACGGTCTCAACATGTATAAAGAACCTTCATGAGGAAAGGACAAATCAGTATGACAAAGAACAACAACACCCAGACTCCACAGCAGCCACCCAAGCCAGAACCCGAGCACAAGCTGTTGGATATCTTTATCGGCAAGTGGATGAACCAGGGTCAGACGATAGCGAGCGCGGGCACACCGGCAGTCAAGATACTGACCAGTGATATGTACGAGTGGGTGCCGGGTGGGTTTTTCGTTCTTCACACTGCCTATGGCCGCATAGGAAACGTCGATGTGGGTGGGACTGAGATTATCAGCTACGACGGGGCGAGCAAGAAGTATCGCTCGCACTGCTTTGACAGCCAGGGCAACATCAGTATGCATGAGTTGACGGAACGCTCCGGCATGTGGACATGGCAGGGAGAGAAGACACGCTGCACGGCGGTATTCAGCGACAATGGCAAAACGCAGACGGCCCACCACGAGCGCTTAGACGAGAGTGGAAACTGGGTGCCTGCGATGGACGTGGTGTTGACCAGGGTCGAGTAGGCGTCACGAGCCGCTCCACGCCACCCGCCAAGTGAAGAAACGCTCACTCATTACAAAGGAGCATTTTATGAGTAAAGTCAAAAGGAAGGAATGAAAGACAACATTGCCGAAACAATGCAAAAACGGAAACACGAGCCTGGCCGCGACATGCTGCTCTATGGTGAACGTTGTGCCAGTCGATGCTATACTGTCTGGCAACGAGTCAGAGAGGGAGAAAGCATGCATTCAATTATCCACTTGAGCGAAATTCAGATCAACAGCACCGCGTATCGCTTTGAAGGTAGGAACTACGGAGATATTGTGGTCTCATTCTTCCTGGTCCATACCGAGCCCGGGAACGGTCCCTCGCTCCATACCCATCCCTACGAAGAAGTTTTTATCGTCCAGGAAGGCGAGGTCACATTTGTCGTCGGCACAGAAACACTGACCGTCACCGGCGGCAACGTTGTCATCGCCCCCCCTGAGACCCCCCACAAGTTCACGAACTCGGGCACAACACCGCTGCGTCAACTCAGTATCCATCCTACCAAAGAGATCATCACCACCTGGCTTGAAGAGTAATGCATTCTTCCAAGCAGGCTGTCGCGGGTTCGAGTCCCGTCTCCCGCTCTTATGGGGAAGTATCTATCTCCCATCCCGTCATGTACGAATGGGACAGGTAACAGGTGTCCAGGCAGAGACAAGATCCAGTGCCATGACGACACTGCGGTGGTGAGCCACCGCGTCGAGTAATCGCTGGGTCAGGGTGTCGATCTCGATCTCCTCGGCTGTAGTGATGCCACATTTCAGGATGACCGGCAGCAGACTGCGCAGCCGACCGACCATGATATCATATTGCTCATCACAGACCTAAACGGGCGTTCTTTGCAGGGTCAGCAAGGTCATGTCGTCCTCTTGCTCCCATCCGTCGCCGGTGAAGCATTTAAGTTCGTCCAGCAGAAAATCGATGAGTGGTGTGCTATTGGCATGCTCGGCAAGCAAGGTCTGGAGGCGGGGAAAGCCGAACATCTCGCGGCGGGCGTTATGCGCCTCTACAAGGCCATCGGTGTAGAACAGAATGTTCTCATAATGAGCCAGCATCACTTCTTTCTCCTCGTAGCGCATGCCCGGCATCAGGCCGAGCGGCATACCGGTTGCGCGCAGTTCATGCACTGATCCTGAGCACTGGCGATATGGGAGGTCATGCCCCGCATTGGCATAGCACAGCTTGCCACTGCCTGGATCAAGAATCGCATAGAAGCAGGTCACAAACATTTTTTCTGGGATATCGGCGTAGAGCAGATCATTAACCCGCGCCAGGACATCGCCCGGTGAGCCTGTTGCCTGGGCGGCGGCGCGCAACATACTGCGCGTGCTGGCCATGACCAGAGCAGCGGGCATACCTTTGTCCGTGACATCACCAATCACCAGTCCCAATCGACCATCTTCAAATGACAGAAAGTCGTATAGGTCGCCCCCGACCTCCCTTGCCGCCTGGTAGTAGGTCGCGAGTCGCCATCCAGGGAGCGGGGGGCGTTCTTTGGGCAGGAGGGAGAGCTGGATGAGCCGAGCAGTCTGCAATTCCTGCTCAATGCGGGCGCGTTCTTCCTGGCGCGCGTGCTGCTCAGAGAGCAATTTTTGCTGCTCGATACTCTCGACCAGTTGCTCCGCCATCGTATTGAATTGCTGTTCCAACAGCCCGATTTCATCACGCTTCTTCGTGGGAACGCGCTGCGAGTAGTCGCCATCAGCGAATTTTCCTGTAGCACTCACAAGGCGATGGAGGCGCTTCACCAGGCCGCGCGTCGTCAACATGCCAAAGACCGCGCCGATTGGCGCCGTGAGGATGATCCAGAATATCACAGTAAAGAGCCATCCCCCCAGGAATGAGAAGACGTTCGGACTGAATGCTTCTGCTAGCGACTGTATATAGATCGCGCCTATCGGTTTGTTTTCCCGGTTCAAGACGGGCTGAGCGACAGAGAGGACGTGGCCTCGCGGGGTGATCTCGACAACGTTCCCTGCCTTCCCTGCCAGGGCATTCCGAGTGAGCTGAGCCTGGTTCGGCAGCAAGCGGGCAATAGATTTTGAGGTGGGGTAGAGCGACGGGTTGGAACTGGCCACGACCTGGCCGTTGGGCGCAATCAGCAGTTCAAGCTCAGGCGTAGATGCCTGGGAAGAAGAGGAATTCGCGCTCGGCGGCTTAAGCGAAAAGGGTTGACCCGACTGAAACGTGGAGTGAGGATTAAGAGTGTCTCCATTCCCCTGGACAGCCGCTTCCAGCGCATAGAATTGCGCAGTTTGTTCCGAGGCATCCAGGGTATTCTGATCCACGAAAGGAAGGCGTAAGATAACGAAAAAGAAGATTCCGACAAACAAAAGTTCTATCAGCAGCGCGATGGCTACGGATACTGCCACATAGGAAATGGTCATGCGAAATTGCAGGCCCTTAAATCTATTTCTCCAGTGCTGGTGTTCCCCTGGTTTCCTGGCGCTCTCTTTGCTCTTCACGATGCTCCTCTGTCTAGAGACAAAAACCTGATTGTATCTCTAGTATATCACGTTCCTTTCTGATCCAGGGAGTGCATCAAAGCAAAATCAATGGTGAAATAGTCACGAAGAGGATCCTCTCCTGACATCCATAAGGGTAGCATCGGTTCATTGAAACTGTATTGGAAAGAAATGAGAAATGCCTCATTTCCTTCTAACGCCCTTCTCATCATCCCCTGCTACCCTGATCAACGCGAGGTGGTCGTTTTGGGATCACCTCTTGTTGGAAAAGTAGCAAGACAACGATGGAACTTTTATTGCTCCATCATCTGGCCTCTTAGAGGCTGCACACCACTTTGAGAGGATTTTTCGTGATAGACACATTTGCAACGTTTACTGTAGAAACACATGAAGTTCCTACTCCTACCCGACCGCTCTATATTGAACAAGATGCCAGTTCTCATCGACTCCTTGACCGCTTTCGCTTGCCCGGGCAAGTGCTGCGGTTCGGCCTGGTCGGTGGGCTCAACACCCTGGTGGACCTGCTGATTTTGAATGCCCTGCTGTGGCTCTTCCCTACCAGCAGCACGCTCACACTTCTAGTTTACAGCTCGCTGGCCTACAGCCTGGGCGCGATCAACAGCTTTCTCTTAAATAAGTATTGGACCTTTGCATCCAGGGAGAAGGCGACCCGTGGAGAAGCAGTGCGCTTTGCCATGACCACCGTGTGCGGTATCGGGTGGAGCAGCGCCATCCTCTGGCTCGCCAGCACGCACCTTCATCCCTTCCTGGTCAACGCGACGGCGTGGGCCAACACCTCGAAGATGCTGGCCATCGCCGGCACAGCGCTCATCTCCTACCTCGGGATGCGTCTGTGGGTCTTCGTGAGCAACGCGCAAAAAGAACACACCCGGTTTCCTGCGCCTGTGTCAGCGTACAGCCTGACTCGTAGCGAACATCGAGCAGTGGTGTCCAGAGAGAGAAGGGACAGCACGGATGGACACAAGCAGCGCCTGGTGAACGAGAATGGGGAGAAGACCGAAAGCCTCCACAGCCTCTCGATTGTTTTGCCTGCTTATAACGAAGACATTGTCATCGGAACTACGCTTGAGCAGGTCTTGAACGTGCTGGCAGCGCGGGTGAAGGATTTCGAAGTCATTGTGGTAAATGATGGCAGTACAGACCGCACCGGGGCCATCGTCTCCGCCTTTGTGGAGGCCGAGCCGCGCGTCAGGGTCGTCACACATGAGCGCAATCAGGGCTATGGCTCTGCGCTGGCAGATGGCTTCTCCGCTGCGACGAAAGAGTTGACGTTTTTTATGGACTCCGACGGGCAATTCGATATGCGCGACCTGCAGCAGTTTCTCCCGTTCATTGACGAATACGACGCGGTCATCGGCTACCGCCTGCATCGTCAGGACACGTGGGTGCGCAAACTCAACGCCTGGGGCTGGAAGCGCTTGATCGACTGGATGTTGGGCATCCACGTGCGCGACATCGACTGTGCCTTCAAACTCCTACACACCAATTTCTTACATCAACATCCGCTCGAGACGCGGGGAGCGATGATCAATGCCGAGTTGCTCTACAAGCTGAAACGTGCCGGTTGCACCTACCGGGAAGCCGGTGTTCATCACCTGCCGCGCCGGGGAGGGCGCGCCACGGGAGCCAATCCGCGCGTCATTGTGCGTGCTTTTCGTGAGCTTTTCGTCTCTGCCCGCAAGTGGCGGCGCGAGAAGAAAGTGCATGCACAGCAAATGCTCGTCTCCGAGCATTATCCATTTCAGAAAGGACCTCAATTGCTATGATCGCTACACCTGCGACCACAATAGAAAACCAGCCGGGACAACCGGTGGTGCCGAGCAAAAACGGCTGGCCGCTGCTCTGGCGGCAGCTGGCCCTGGCCGGGGTCACGCTCATCTCGATCTTCATGAACTTTTATCAACTAGGACATAACGGCTTCGGCAACCTTTATTATGCCTCCACGATCAGGAGCATGCTGGATAATCTTCATAACTTCTTTTTCG
>CATPCK010000406.1 GCA_955652655.1 uncultured Ktedonobacteraceae bacterium
CATCTCCACTGTCGAGATACCAGCCGTATCATCGATCCATATGTTGGCCTCTGAGAGTGTACCCATGGCATAGACGATACGCTCCCACTCGTCATCTTCGATCCAGCCGGTGCGCAAACGCTGCTGATCGATGGCCGCATCCATGGAGAGGAGACGCTGCACCAGTTGTTCTTTGCTCATTTCAAGGCTAAAGATGGCGACAGAGCGCTGGTGTTTGATGGCGGTATTGTGCGCCATAGTCAAAGCCAGGCTCGTTTTCCCGACGGCAGGTCTGGCAGCTAAAATAATCAAATCGGACTTTTGCAGGCCGCCCGTCAGGTGATCCAGGTCAGTGAAGCCAGTGGGCACGCCGACGATAGTGCCGCGCCGCTCATGGAGTTGATCCAGTTTATTCATATATTCGGAGAGGATGTCGCGCAGCAGAGCGAAGTCGCTGCGGGCGTGGCGCTGGCTGATATTGAAGATCAACTGCTCGGCTTTATCAAGGGCGACATCCGCGTCTTCCTCCTGGTAGGCGACGGCTGCGATCTGTCCGGCAGCTTCGATGAGACGGCGCAGAATGGCGTTGCGCTCGACGATGCGCCCGTAATACTCAACATTGCCGCTGGTTGGCACCTGGTTAATCAGCGAGGTGATGTAGCTGGCCCCTCCGACATCTTCCAGCTTATTTCGTCGCTCCAGTTCATCACAGATTGTGATGAAATCAGCGGGTTCGCGCTGCTCATAGAGCTGGAGGATGACCTCGTAGATGGTGCGATGGGCATCACGATAGAAATCGTCAGGGAACAGAAATTCTGTCACCTGGACAATTGCCTCTGGATCGATAATGATGCTGCCGAGCACTCCGCACTCTGCTTCAATGTTCTGAGGTAATAGTTTCTCCACGTGTCTCCCCTGCCGTTTTGATGGTCATCTCTTTGCTAGTTATATTAGCACATTGGTTCGACTTTTAACATGTCACAAAGCGACATCTCACTGAAATTGCGTGCCTCATCAGTGTACCGAATCTTTCTGTCGAAATCAATTGATGGGTATATTGGAGTAATGTGGACATGTGGATATGTCTGGTGTGTGGGCGTGCTTGAATTTTGTGGCAGGGTGACATAACATGGGGTTATCCCCCACTTGTCCACAATACTGACAGGGTTATCCCTACTTATCCACGAATTTATCCACACACATATCCACAGAGAAAAGTCATATGCAAAGCAGAGATTATGTCACTTATCCATAGGGGAAAGAGGACTTGACCCAACTAGATGAGAGGATTATTATAGCACGGAGGAAATTCACACTCGGGTTCAAGCTGGCCACCCACCGTATTACCAAAAGATAGCAAGCATTGATTGGCTGGGGGCCTCGTTATACATAAAGAAGGAGTACTTTTCGAACCCCATGCCAAAAACAACAAAACGCGCAAGTACCAAGCGCGCAGCAAGAATAGCCAAAGCTCATGCTACTGAGCTGCCAAAATTAGAGGTCAGAGAACCTGCTAAACGGGCTCCCGGTTATAAGCCACCCAAACGAGGACTGGCCCGCTATCCCTGGGGCATCTTTATGAGCGTCCTTATTATCGCACTCGGTATTTATACGCTCTACTTCTATCACGCCGGTCCATTCGCACTGCCTCCTGTCAAGCCAAAAACTACGCCAGTGGTCAAAGTCTCGCCAACACCGTTGGTGCCAACACCGACTCCATCAACGACCCCTTCACCCTGTTTATCGATTGTAGGAGAACTGACGAATAGCTCTCCGGGTCCAAGTGGCGCAGGCTTCAATAAGATTACGCATACGTACGGTCAGCCTCCTACGATGACGATAGATACCAAGAAGATCTATTGCGCAGGAATCAATACTAATCGTGGTTTGGTCGTGGTGGAACTTGATCCGCAACTGGCACCAAAAACTGTCAATAACTTTGTATTCCTGGCGCAGCACCATTTTTATGACGGGCTCAAATTCCATCGCGTGGTACCCAGGTTCATTATTCAAACAGGTGATCCTCAAGGTACAGGTCAAGGTGGTCCTGGCTACAAATTCAATGATGAGCCTGTGCTGGCAAATTACACTGCCGGCTGTCTTGCCATGGCCAATGCAGGCCCCAATACCAATGGCAGCCAGTTCTTCATCTGCACAGCCGATGATACAAAAGCCCTGCAAAAATTGTATAATCTCTTTGGGCATGTCGTGAAAGGTATGGATGTCGTGCTCAAGATTCAAGGGCCTGGCGATGCCTCGAGTTCAAAGAATATTAAACCAGATGTTATCAACCATGTGATTGTGGTTGCGGCGCCGTAGGTCGTAGACGAAAGGATGATTTGATTATGGCACAGAAGAGTTATAGTGGGTCACCTCCAATGGTGATCGACCCTGCTAAAAAGTATATGGCAACGTTCCATACGGAAGTAGGAGATTTCCAGGTGGAACTATTTGCAGCGCAGGCTCCTCAGACCGTGAATAACTTCGTGTTTTTAGCGCGCGAAGGTTTTTACAATAATACAACATTTCACCGCGTCATGCGCGATTTCATGGCCCAGGGTGGCGATCCCACCGCTACGGGTACGGGCGGCCCGGGGTATAAGTTTGCCGACGAGCGCGGGGCACTCTCTCTGAAGCATGATCGCGCTGGTGTCCTGTCGATGGCCAATGCAGGCCCCAACACCAATGGTAGCCAGTTCTTCATCACTTTTGGACCAACGCCGCACCTCAATGGCAAACATGGGGTTTTTGGGGTAGTGACTTCAGGAATGGATGTCGTGCGTTCGATTCGTGAGCGCGATCCAGGCCGAGCACGTGAGCCCGGCACAGGGATTCATTCGATAGAGATTGCAGAGCAATAAGGGCAATACAAGAGGAGCATGGGCCGCAAC
>CATPCK010000407.1 GCA_955652655.1 uncultured Ktedonobacteraceae bacterium
AGTGCGCTCCAGGCTCAACATTCTGTAGTTGTCGATAATACGAATCCGACATTTGAAGTACGAAAATCATTGATTGAACTGGGACATTTGTATGGAGCTACAATCACCGGGTATTACTTTGAGCCAGGCCTGAAACAGTCGCTAGAGCGCAACAAACAACGGTCAGGGAAGGCGAGAGTGCCGGATGTAGCGATTTACGCCACAATCAAAAAACTTGAACCTCCCACTTATGCCGAAGGATTCGATAAGCTCTACCTCGTTCGCACAGCAGCTAACGCTCTTTTTGAGATTAGCGAGGGGATAGGCAATACGCTTATGCCACCACAATCAAAACCTTCAAAGCATCTCCAGGTTTCGCCACCAATTGAAACGCCTGGGCCGCATCCTGCAAAGCAAAACGATGCGTAATCAACTGCTCGGCCCGTATACGCCCAGTCCGTAATAAGTCCAGCGCATGACGTGTCTCATATGGCCCGGCTGAATAGCTTGTGCGCAACGTAATCTCTTGAAAAAAGAGATGGTGAGGAGCAATAGCCAGTACCTCCGAGGGCGGAGGGGGCGCGAAAAGCAAGACCGTCCCTCCTGGACTTACAAGTTCTACTCCCTGTTTCATCGCACTGATGCTCGAAGGAGTAACGATCACTATATCCGGCCTGCGACCACTGTTCACTGCAAACACCTGCTCTGACAGACTCTCTTCTTGTGGATCGAGCACGTAATCTATTCCGACCTCTAGCGCTCGCTGGCGACGATAGGGGATAGGATCTACGATGATGACAGGGATAGCGCTGCGTTGTTGAGCCAATTGCGCCAGCATCAAGCCATTGCTCCCGGCTCCAAGTACAAGCGCGCTGTCTCCTGGCTGAATCGCAGCCCGATTAATGCCGCGCACACAACAGGCCAGCGGCTCAATCAGTGTCGCAACCTCGAACGTTAAATGATCGGGCAATGGCAGCACATCAAGCTGAACGTTGGCAGCAGGAACACGTATAAACTCTGCCATTCCACCTGGATACAGGCGCGTGAAGCGAAACGTGGTACATTGTGAAAATGATCCCCGCTGACAGAAATGGCAGACCATACAGGGTACATGATGATGCACGAATACACGCTGTCCAACCATAAACCCCTGTACACCTTCGCCCACTGCAGCGATCACTCCTACCGGTTCATGACCGGGGTACATTGGCGCGCGTGGCTTCATGTACCACTCCATCACGTCACTGGCACAGAGGCCGCAGGCCCGCAACTGCACCAGTAACTCACCCACCCCAATCTCCGGTATCGGCAATTCAACAATACGCACATCGTCGTTTGCATGATATTCAACAGCTAGCATCACTCCCTCTTACCGTTTTGCGGGGACAACACATAAAAAACCAAAGGGTTCATCTCCGACTGTAAAGAACTGGTGCATTTCATTGCCTGGGATGTAAACAACATCGCCCGTTTGTAATTCATGCTCTTCGTCGCCAAGGCGAAGACGCGCCCTTCCATGCAGTATGTACACACCATGATCATGTGCATGCTGGTCCAGTGCGGTATAACCACCCGGTTGTACTGCGAAGTAGCGCATATGAAAATGAGGCGATTGCTCTCCCATACCTATCAGAATTTGCCGGGTTGCGAGGTCGGCCCTGCTATTTTCAGGTCCATAAGCGCTCACTGACACATCCTGCCAGCGGAACTCGCCGTCCTCGATGGAGGTAAAGCGGTGTATGATACCCATCAATTTTCTCCTGGATGTCCTTCATTAGAATTGCATATACCTCATTATTGTAACCTATTTCGAAAATATAGGTAGTAATTTGAGCAAAGCCTGTACCATCCAAAGAAACGTGTGTTACGGCGAAAGCGTCCCTTTCGCATAAAGGAGCATCGCTGGCACTTATATATGATTATCTTATCATAACAAATTAGAATAAAATAGATAATTTGAAAGAATGAAAGAAATATGTTATGGTTTAATCAGGCAAGAAGCATGCAATAAGAGTCTTTCGCAGGATGACTTCACCTGCCTTTCTAAGGAAAGAAACACCTTACATATTGTTTGGTGATGAGTCGCTAAAGTTTGGGTGAAGACAGGAGTTTACCAGGTCAGTACAAGTTGTATCTACAAGGAGAAGCTTAATGGCAACAGTTCAGGAATTTCTCAAAGCAAATGAGGCGTATGCTTCAACATTCCATAAAGGGGACCTCGCCATGCCTCCAGCCAGGCATGTCGCTGTACTCGTCTGTATGGATGCGCGTATAGATCCGGCACGCGCCCTCGGTCTCGAGGAAGGAGACGCACACGTCATCCGCAATGCAGGTGGAAGAGCAGCCGATGCGCTACGTTCACTCGTCATTTCAGAGCAGCTGCTCGGCACCACTGAGATTGTGGTTATTCACCACACCGATTGTGGCATGCTCACGTTCAGCAATGATGACCTGCGTAACAAGGTGAAACAGGAATTGCATGCCGACGCAAGCCACATCGACTTTCTCCCTTTCAAGGATTTGGAAAAGTCCGTTCGCGACGACTTAGCATTCCTTAGAGAGTCACCACTTATTCCACAGCACATAGCGATCAGCGGTTTCATTTATGATGTGAAAGATGGCAGATTACACCCTGTGACCTGATTTCAAGCAGACAG
>CATPCK010000408.1 GCA_955652655.1 uncultured Ktedonobacteraceae bacterium
GGTATAGACCAGTTTTTCGGGAGGAACAATCTGCAGGTAGGTGCCGATCAGGGAACTGCCGTCCTCTAACTCGAAGCAGAAGGACCCCGCCTACCCGCGCGTCGAGCGAACGCACGGTCATGCTCATGCCCCTGGGTCTCAACCAGTGCTCCAACGCCCGAGGCGTGATCCAGGCGCGGAACACCCGCTGGCGTGAGGCTGTGAACGTCCGTCGCAGCACGAGGGTGGTGCCATTATGAGGGGCTGGAGGGATCATCAATATCTTGCTCCTCTTCTTCTGTCGCCAGCAGGTAGGTGTCCAGGGAATCGAATTGGGCTTCCCAGAACTGCCGGTAGTGTTCAAGCCAGGTGGCTGCCTCTTTCAGGGGGCGGGCAGCAAGGCGAAACTGGTGCGTTCGTCCATCCTTGCGGTGCAGGATCAGATCAGCGTGTTCCAGCACCCGTAAATGTTTGGAGATCGCCGGCACAGAGATCGAGAAGGGCCGCGCCAGTTCCGTTCCAGAAGCCTCACCGTGCGTCAGGCGTTCTAAGATGGCCCGGCGTGTGGGGTCAGCAAGCGCCAAAAAGACGGTTGTGAGTTGTTCTGCTGAATCGTTAACCATACCGTTAAGTGTACGACGATCATGAAGCGTTGTCAAGGGCCCGCTTTCCGCGCCGGTTGAATGGACCGGATGCGTGGGGTGTGCGCCTAGCGCAGGATGGGAAACTCTCCCTGACGTGTAGTCCGCAGGTCGGGACTGACTCGCCTTTCTCCGCGCCTCAGCGGACTTGGGGTCATGCTGTAAATCCCAACATTCTGCTGGTGGAATCTGGATACCTATCCTGGTCTCAAAAATTCCTCTCAGAATCTCTGAGAGAACTCATCCATAGAATAATTATGCAATTTCAACCAGCAGAATGGCTCATGGCCACTCTTGATACTGGTGGCGAAGTCAAAAAGTGGGGAAATATGCCATGAAAACAGGCGATTTCCCTCTTTCAGTGGGGAATATCAACCATCTTTCGTGCTTGAAAAAGATAGAACATCCTTACGAAAGTCGACTTCGCCACCAGTATCAAGTATGGCCATGAGCCAATTTATCTGTCAAATTACAACAAGCTCCTTGGTCTCGGGCTGATCACTCATTGAAATTCCTCTTGACTCAAAGGCCAGCTCACAGAATCTGCTCGCCTCCTCTGGGGTCAGTTTCCCTTCGTTTTGCAAGTTAGGAAATGCTCTCACGTATGATAGAATCCGAATAAAAGCGTGAAATTGTCTCAAGAATAACGAAAAGTAAAGATGACCGCGCAGTCTGAAAAAGCCCCCACCAAAGGCTCTATAAGAAGAAAGATCACATGAACAATACCCCTGAAATGCCGAACAGTAATGGCAGGGAGAACCCAACAGACGCCTATTTCATACACCCCATCCTCACTGACATAAGATCCCATCTCCATAAATCCCATCATGAAAAGGAATAGAGAAACATGGAAGTAGCATCATTTTCAGAAATCGAAGGCGTATCGAACTGGCAAACCTGCCCGGCGAATCCAGGGTCTGGCACGCGAAAAAAAAGATCGCAGAATCAGAAAGACTTCCACCAAATTCTCTCGCCAGAGAAAGGCGCCAATGACCCATAATCATCCGAAAAAAAAAGATCGCAGAATCAGAAAGAAATCCATCAAAATCTCTCGCACTTACACCAAGCATCCAGCTTCTATATGAACCCCCTTCGGAAGCCCCTTCGTACCCGTAGGGGCGGGGGAAGGGCTGTGCGGGGTGGGGACGCAGCCGCATCCGGGGGATGATGAAGGCAGCGTCGCCCTCCCCCAACGCCGCTGCCTCGTGTATTGTAGGGGCGACCCTTGCTGTCGCCCTGACGGCCTGTGCACCCTGACGGCTTGCTGATCTCCTGACGGCCTGCGGTCACCGTGATGGCTGCATGGGGAGGCTGCTTACGTTCATAACCCTGCTGTGACTCACCGTCGCCCTGTTATCAGCCCCTCCCCTCTTACCTCGTCGCCACCACTACCTGACCTTCCCGTACCTGGTATATATGCGCCTGCCCCAGAATCTCCTCAGGGAAGCTGGACAGGTCAGTAGCCGTCAGGAAAACCTGCTCATGCCGCATCACCTCTCGCAGCAGGTGCCCTCGTCGCTGTACATCTAGTTCGCTGAACACATCATCCAGCAGCAGCACCGGCTCATCCTCGGTACAGGCCCGCATATAGGCAAGCTCGGCCAGCTTCGCCGCAAGAGCCGTTGTACGCTGTTGGCCGCGTGACCCATACGTCAGCATATTGACACCGTTCACCATGAACTCCAGGTCATCGCGGTGCGGCCCCAACAGGCACACCCCCTGGATCAACTCCCTCTTGCGTACCTCGCGCAGCTGGGCAAGGTACTGTTGTTGGGTCTCCACTGGATTCCACGTGGCATCGACCTTGAATGAGGGACGATAGACAACTTGCATGTGCTCGCGCCCACCACTTAGCGTCTCCTGCAGCACAGTGGTCTGCTGGTTAAGCGCGGAGAGCATACGCTGTCGTTCAAAGATGATCACATTCGCCAGCGTCGTCAGCCTCTCGTCTAGATAATCCAGCAGGCGCGGGTCTTCCCGGTTATCCCTGATACGTTTAAGCAATGCCGACCGCTGCGTAATGATCTTCCGGTACTGCACCAAGGCCTGGCAGTAGCGTGGCTGTACCTGGCAGAGGGCGCGGTCAAGAAACCGCCTTCGCTCCTCGGGAGAGCCATCAACCAGGTTCAGGTCAGTCGGCGCGAACAGCACCACCTTCATCTGTCCAATCAGGTCAATCACTTTCTTCGGAACGGCATTGATCTTAACGCGTTTGCGCTGGGTGTTGGCCGGCAGCGCAATGCTGCTGTGGGGAGCATCCGCCCCTTCCAGGGCTGGAGGTGTGGGATCAAAGATCACCATTTCAAGCTCCACGTCATCCTCGCGTCGTTTGACGTGAGCCTTCATATGGGCAATGTGGTCAGGAGCGTACCAGTTTACGACTTCGCGATCAGACGTGGCGTGAAAGGAACTACCTGTAGCCAGCATTCCAATGGCTTCGAGCAGGTTCGTTTTACCCTGGGCGTTCTCCCCATGAAACAGAAAGAGTCCCCGCCCCAGGGAGAGATCAAGGTGCCTGTAGTTGCGGAATTCATTCAGCGAGAGATGAGAAAGATACATTCTATGTCTCAGGTAGTTCCAGGTAACCAGGGCATTCGCAGGGGAAGTGGGGTGCGGGTGCCGGCCTTCCTGGCTTGGCATGCCTGGCCTGCTTACCTTGCATACCCGCATTCCCATCAAAGACTGCTAGCGGTTGGTGTGCATCGGCATGATGACATACGTGTAATCAGCATGCCCAATCGGCTTGATCACGCCGGGTTTCGTCGGCGCGTTTACCTCGATCGCCACCTCGGGCGTCCCAATCACGGACAGCACATCTGCGAGATACTTAACGTTAAAGATGATTTGCTGCTCAGGTCCGTCAACAGCCGCATTCAGGATACCCTGGTTATCTCCCAGGTCCTCGGTGTTTGCCTCGATAGTGACAACACCTGGCTCCAGCCCGCTGCCATCCCCACCCTCGATCTTGACACGCGTAATGTTCGAGCTATCGCGCGCGAACAAAGCCGCCGATTTGACGCGCGCGTCAAACGTCTTCGTGTCTACTACCGCGCGCGTCGTATGCTCTTTAGGGATGATCTGGCGGTAGTTCGGGAAATTCCCCTCGATCAGCCTCGACACAAGATCGACCTGCTCTGTGTGGAAGAGTACCTGGCTGCGATTTGGCGTCACAATCATCTGCACCGCCTCTTCCGAGGGCAGTATACGTGCTAGTTCTCTCAGCGTGCGGGCAGGAATGAGAATGTCGCCATGTACAGTGTCGTCTCCAGGCAGCGGAGTGGAACGTACCGCGAGTCGGAAAGCATCCGCGGCTGCGAACGTCACCTGTTCGTTCCCTACCTGCACAAGCACACCCGTAAAGACCGGGCGCGACTCGTCTTCGGAGGCGGCAATCACCACCTCGGCAATCATCTCTTTAAGCGTGGCCGCGTCCAATATCACTGGCGGCTCTCCACCTTCAGCACTGGGTATCAAGGGGAATTCTGAAGCATCCATGCCCTTGATATTCGCGCTGCTCCCCTCGCTCTTGATGTTCATTTTATTCGTATCTTCTGGCACCGTAATATCAACCGCCGACTGCGGCAAGCTATTGACAAAGTCGGTGAGCAGTTTCGCGGGAACCGTCGTCGATCCTTCCTCGTGGATCTGGCAGTCCACCCAGCAATTGATGCCGATCTCCAGGTTCGTAGCCGATAGCCTCAGACGATCATTATCGGTAGCTATTAAGATATTGGCGAGGATAGGCAGTGTGCTCCGATTTGAGACAGCGTGGCTTACAATCGAAAGCCCACGGCTCAAATCTTGTTGTTTGCATGTAATTTTCACAGGCGATCTTCCTCCAGGTAGGCCATTGAACAGATGAAATTCCAGGTAAGTATACAGCAATCCATTAGAGAGAACAAGGTTTACCGTACATTTTCGTCATCTTTCTTGCTCCTCATCCAGGAACCTTTCATTATCCTCCCCCAGCAGCGGAGGAGCCTTGTACAGCCTCGTCGGCGTCTCCGAAAGATGCATTGGCGACCCCGATAGCTTGATAGTTCCTGCCGTTGGATGCTCACACTCCCAGATAAAGCCGCGAGCCTGCAGCTGCTCATCGTTGAAAACCTGGCTGACCGTATTGATGGGTCCACATGGGATGCCCGTTGCGCGCAGGTCCGCCAGCCACTCATCCGTCTCGCGCTTCTGAAACGACTCTTGCAAGATCGGTATCAGTTCGTTGCGGTTGTGCACTCGCTCTGGGTTCGTCGTAAAGCGCGGGTCTGTTGCCAGCTCTTCCCGGTCCAGCAGCTTGCAAAGCGATTGATAGAGCCGGTCATTGCCGCAGGAAACAACGATGTAGCCATTCGATGTGCGGAAAGCCTGGTAAGGGACGATATTTGGATGGCCGTTGCCAAGGCGCTGTGCCTCTTCACCCGAAATAAGGTAGTTGGCCGAAACGTTGCCCAGCAGGGAGACGGCGGCCTCAAACAGCGAGATA
>CATPCK010000409.1 GCA_955652655.1 uncultured Ktedonobacteraceae bacterium
GCACAGGATACTATCCTGGCCAATAACGAGGCGGCCGCGTTTGTCAATGTCCAGGGGCCACCCCATGTGTTGGTCATTGAGGGAACGCCAGGTGAGGGGCATAATATCATCACCGCGCTGCAAGCAACGAAAATACAGGTTACAGTGGGGACCCCAAACGATGTTCCAACTACGCTCGACGGCCTTGCTGGCTATAGCTCAGTAGTACTGGCCAATGCACCGGCAATATCGTTGGGTACAGCGCGTATGCAGATCCTGCAAGCGTATGTGCGCGACCTCGGGAGAGGGCTCGTCGTGAGTGGAGGCGAGAACAGCTACGGCGTGGGAGGGTATGCCGGTACTCCCCTGGAGCAGACATTGCCGGTAAGCATGGATATCCCACAACACAAGGATACGCCTAGCATTGCTGTCGTGCTGATCGTCGAGAGCCTGGAGGATAATACCGGTATCAATATTTCTAAAGAGGCGGCCAAAGGGGTGGTCGGTCTCCTGACACCGCGGGACCAGGTAGCTATCTCCGCGGGATGTGGCACGCTTGTATCAGCGATGCAGCACGTCACCAATCGAGGAGCAATTGACCAGGTGATCGATGCGATGCAACCATGCGACCCTGAAAGTTATCTGCCCGATCTTGCGAACGCTGAGACAGTCTTGCGCGGCACGAAGGCGAAATTACAGCATGTGATACTGTTAGGCGACGGCGATACCTTTGAAAATGGGCAGTTAAATTCGCAACTGCTGCGCATGGCAAGCGAGCATATCACTGTCTCGACAGTTGCAACCAATGCCGCCTCCTATCAAGAGTTGGGGTTGATGCAGCAAATCGCATCGCTGGGCAGGGGACGTTTCTACAGGGCAGACAACCCTACAGCTATTCCACAAATCCTGCTCAAAGAGACACAACAGGCGACGCGAAGAGCAATCATCAACGAGTCCTTCGTACCGGCGCTTGTTAGCAATCATCCAATTGTGACAGGGCTGGGCGCTTTTCCAGCATTAAGCGGTTATGTGGCAACCACGCCTAAAACATCGGCACAGATGGTACTCATCAGTCACAAAGATGACCCGGTGTTGGCGGTCTGGCAGTACGGACTGGGACGCGTGGCAGCCTGGACGAGTGACGCGCTGGGGCTGTGGACAGCCAACTGGCTGCAATGGAATGACGCAGCACGATGGTGGGCCAATCTCGTAACGTGGACATTGCCCTCACCCGATAGCGCGCTCAACGTCAACGCGACGGTTGCAGGAGACAGCGGACATATTACTGTCGATATTCCTCCAGGCACAAGCACGGCATCGACAGTTAATCAGCAGGTGAAGGTCAGGATCATTGCGCCCAATTTCTCACAGGAAACGGTCACCTTGCAGCCAACAGCCCCACAGCGCTGGGAGGGGAACTTTCCAATCACGTACATTGGAGCGTACTTGCTGCAAGTTACCTGGCATGGGGCAACAAGCCAACTGACAACGACAACCGGGATGGTGGTGCCTTACTCCCCCGAATATCGCACGATGGGGACAGATACGCGCTTCCTGACGCTACTGGCTCGCGCTGGCGGCGGGACATTGCTAGGACCAAACGATGGCGGTAAGGCATTTTCAGCAAACCTGGCTCCGGTTTCCGCGGCTGTTCCTCTGACATTCCTGTTGCTCACACTGGCAGCGCTGTTATTGCCGATTGATATAGCTACCCGGCGCCTCGCCAGTCTAGAGTTTCTCACGATTGGCTTCAGATGGCTGATTGCCTGGCTACGTCCACGCGTGGCCTTAAAGGGGGTACAAGCAGGAGAGAGTGCGGTCAGCGCGACGGCACTGGAGAGTCTAAGGTCGAGACGCGAAGAGAAGAGAATGCGAGCCAAGAACGTCAGGGCAGAGACGTTGAACAAAGAAGCAAACGGAGCGGCAAAGACGAGGCAGACACGGGCTACAATGACAACACCGGCAGAAAAGACAGAAACGAATCAGGTTGATACTTCGGTGGCGAGCAAGTTGGTTAAGGCGAAACGAATGCGGGAGAAAGTAAAAGGGCGCAAAGAAGAATAATATAGTGGCGACCCTCGCGGTCGCCACTACACCTCACACTTTTTTTGAAGCTGGATAGAACAGTAGATGCAGAGAGTCTTCAATAGATAAGAAGAGGGTTATGTATTGTCACGAAAGTATAAAGCAGCGCGTGTATATTCTGTCTGTTGGAAACACATAACTATTCTGCCGTTACTACCTGTCGCTGCTATGGAAATGGGGCAGTATTTCTGTCCTCAATACAAGCCAAACAGGTAAAGGCGCCTCAGAATAGGGTTGTGATGATAGAAAGAAAGGATGACAAATTGAGCATGGCTACAGTTGATAAGGCGAGAGACACCGCGCAAGATGTACAGGGGCAGTATTTCCGTGTGACAGACCAGGTTCCTGAGCAGGTTTGGTATTGGGCTGCGCTGGCATCGGTGATTACTTCTGCGACGTTGTTCCTGGTGGGAAAACGCGACTGGAGCGTTTTCGTGGGACAGTGGCCTCCGACTTTCCTGCTTTTCGGGCTCTTCCACAAAATTCTGCGACCTTCAAAGTTCTAGGAGTTTTTGGAATAAACAGCATTGAATGAGAACGAGGTGACCGCTGGGAGC
>CATPCK010000410.1 GCA_955652655.1 uncultured Ktedonobacteraceae bacterium
GCCACGCGGCGGGGATGAGCCAGCAGATTCCTCAACGAAAGGCCCATTACACTCACCTCGCGCTCTATGCCCTCTTGCAAAGGTTCGTCAGCAAAACGACTTGCCAGGCTCCACTCACTGGTATTCGCCTCTACGCGGTCGTCCTTCGCAAGCTCGGGTTGTACATTGGTACGTACGAGCAAGTGCAGAAACCTTACTGTGACGTCGAGCGATATGTCACCGGCCTGCCCCTCTAGCAGGCATTCTGTGTGCATCGTCCAGGGCTCCATACCGCCGTTTGCTTCGCTATACTCACGAGGATAGACCGCGCCGAACGTCCACCGCGTGCGATTTTTGAGCGCTGACTGCCGGTACGGATAGAGAAGATAGCCCTCGTAGAGTACAGCGTTGGCGATTTCCTTCACTTGCTCTAGCCTCATGTCTTTGCCTCCTCGCCACTTGCCCGCAGCAGACGCACAAGAGCATCCTCCCAGGTGATGAGGCCATGGGCGATCTTATACTGGTACAGCTGGTCGAAGACATCCTTCGGCAGGCGAATCCAGGCACTGTTGGGAAAGTGGGTGTCCATCACTTCCTTCCAAAGCGCGACAGGGAGGCGATAGGCTGCCTCCTTGGACCAGGAAACCTGGCCAATCTGTAAATTGCCTGCCTCGTCTTTGTAGAAAATGGTTCCACTGAACAGGAAGGTGAGAGGAACTACACCGTCCTCCAGAGCACTGAAGTACTTCGCGCTCACCACCTCAAAGTCGTAGGTGCATGAGACAGGCAGATCGACGGTGGTGCTTCCTGAGAACCCTGGCACCACCGTGGTGACGTGAGTCCACAGGAAAGTGCGCAAGGTCTCTCCCCAGCGCTCCGGCGCGCCAAAGAGCTCCTGTAGTTTTGCCTTTTCTCCGGCATTATAAGGCCGCCGTGTTACTGTGAGCATGATCTGGCTCTTCAGGTTGATGTTTTGGATCCGCTCTTCCTCGTCCGCGTTGGCGATACGCATCTTGAAGATGAGCGTTGGGAGCACACTATAAGCTTCAACCTCGGCACTGATTATCTCAAAGCTCAGGTCTGGCATTAGCCTCTCCTCTCCATGGGGTGGAACTATTTGCCGGATGGGTATCTGAAGAGGACTTCCCTACAGGAGTCGCCCTCGTCCGTAGACCTGCAAAGAACTCCGCAATCGCTTTCCAGACTTCCTCCCCGCCGCTCAGACCTTTCCACTTGAGGCGGATCAAGCCGACAAGCTCGTAGCAGGCATCTATCGGGACAATGTAATGCTCACGATAGCTATCTCCACCCCTGTTCTGCACGCGGTTGATAAGGAGCGCCTCGACGTCGGGTTCCAGGTCATTCAGAATAGGATTGTTACTGACCAGCGCATCCCAACCTTCCAAGGAGAGCATGGACTCCATAGCTCCAGCAGGGCTGGGATAGAAGGCCATGACATGGTTAGCTAGCGTGCTATGAAACATATAGACCATATTCACCGGGATCGTCAGGTCGTCCCACTGTTCATCCGTCATTTGGAAATCCGGCAATAGCAGATAGCGCGAGGGCACAAGCTTATACTTCCCACTCCCAGATCCCTGGTCACCGAAGAGTATTGAGCAAGGGCGACACACACAGATCAACGTACGCCTGGAGAGTTCCAGCAGGTGGCGATGATCCGCTGCAATCTCTGCACTGCATAGTTCGCACTGCTCCATAGGCGGACGCATTTCTCGTTTGCGCGCAAACTGACGTAGCACATCAAGGGGCGCAGCGGAACGATCATCATGATTGTTTGTAAGTTCGGATGAAGACATAGCTGCTCACCTCATCTTGCCTGCGCCCTGCTCGGTTGAGCGTGTGCTGTCCTTGCGCCGCCGTGGGGGAACGAACACGATTGGAATGCCGGGTCGCGGTGGTGGAACGTTGACTCCTTCTACCTGGAGCCCATCCAGGTCTGGGGCTGCCTTGTAGATGGCCTCCTCAATCGCCAATTTGAGGGTGGAGCTGGAACAACCATGGCAACTGCCCTGGAGACGCACGTGGGCTATGCCATCTTCGACCCGAACGAACTCGACATTGCCGCCATGCGACTTGAGAAAGGGCCCTACCTCATCCAGCGCTTGCATGATCCGCGTCTCGATATCTATTGGATGCAAGCCATGAAGCGTAAATAAGGAGCTGAGCAGTTCGTCTTCTGCGAAGGTATCTATCAATGCGAGGGCAGATGCTTCAGACTCCGCAGTAATTTCGAGCAGGCGAGCCAGCCCTTCGCCATACATATCTACGAGCGCACGGACAAGTTCCTCGGCCGTTTCGCGCGCGTGTGGGTCAGGGAACGCAGCAATCTCCTGGATCAGCGTCTCAATACGCGCCGCCTGGCGGTGTTGCTCCTGCACTTCTTGTGGCATTAAACATTCTCCTTATTGCAGGGCGCGAAGGAATTGAAATGCGCTCCGCAAGCTGGCGACCCCAAGGGTCGCCCCTACAGGCCGATTTGATCAAAAACTTGTCAGCGGTGGCTCACTTTCATATGTGGCCTGCCAGGTCCTTCCCCGCCCCGGGCTGGAAACAGTGCCTGGGGCAGGGAATGGGGCCGAATTGCCGCCACGGATGTATTCAGGGTGTCGGCAAATGCGGGCTTTCCGGGTCTACCGGATCTTTAGGATTGATGCCTGTGGAGTCTTTGGCCGTCGACTTACCGGTGGGGCGTTTTGCACCACCCTTGGTCCCGGTTTCATGGCGACCAGTCTGTTTTCCTTCTTTCTTGACTTTTTCCTCTCCCTTACCAGTACCTGGCTGATGCACAGGATCGGGTGGAGACTTCGGAGTCTTCTGCTCGTCCATTATATATTCTCCTCTTGCTGTCGTCCGAGTTGCCTGGGCGGGGGCTAGTCCCGCCCAATAAGCATCAAGTTAAGGAGCGTAGCTCAGTTGTAGCGTCCCGCGGGGCTGAGCAGGCAGGCACGTTCCCGCCAGGGCACATGCGCTTAGTGACGCTACTCATGCACGCCAAATGTCGGTGAAAGAACCTTCTGAAGCTCTTTCCCTTCGCCCAGGTACATATGAACACCACATGGCAGGCAGGGGTCAAAGCTGCGCACTGCTCGCATGATGTCAATACCCTTGAAGGTGTCCGGACCATTGTCTTCGAAGATTGGCGTGTTCTGTACCGCATCCTCGTAGGGGCCGGGCGTGCCATAGATGTCTCGCACACTGCCATTCCAGGGCGTAGGAGGATAGGGATGGTAATTGGCGATCTTTCCGTTCTCGATAACCATGTGATGGGAAAGCACGCCGCGCACCGCCTCGTGGAACCCACAGCCGATGGCATCCTTTGGCACCGTGAACTCGCTCCACGTCTTGGTGTGGCCAGCATGTAGCTCGGCAAGTGCCTTATCTATAAAGTATAGAGCCGCAGCAGCAGAGTAGGCCTGGAAGTATGTTCGCGCACGGTTACGCTCGATAGCGTTGCTCCACTGCGGAATCTTCCACTCGAACTCCACCGCTGGCTTCAAGGCGCTCTTGGGTAGCCGGATCTTGACACTGTGTCCAGTCGACTCGACTAAGCCCCCCATGTTCACCAGCCCTGCCAGAGCCGTTGACCACAGGCGAGCGAGGGGACCACCACCAGTATCCAGGGCTAGATACTTGCCGGTGCGCTTGTCATACCAGCGCGGCGACATCGTCCAGCTATATTTGTCATTGAAGTCGCGTTTCTGCGGCTTCGGGATGGTTGTCTGATTCCAGGGATGGCGTTTGTCGACCGGGTTGCCGAGTGGATCGCGATCGACAAACGTCCTTTCGTTCTGCCAGTCGTCGTAGTAGGAACTGCCAAGCAGAATGCGAATGCCCAGGTTGATATCTACCAGGCTCGTCGTCACCAGCTCCCCGTCCACGATAACTCCAGGCGTGACGAACATGGCACGACCCCACTTGTCCATCGTGCGATAATCGTAGTCGCACACATCGGGGTCTTGCCACGACCCCCAGCAGCCGAGTAGGGTCTGGCGGTAGCCTACCTGCTCGTAACCGGGCAGGGCCTGGTACCAGAAGTCGAACAAGTCGTCGTGCAAAGGAACGACCTTCTTGCACCATTCGACGTACTTCATCAGCCGAACCAGGTAGTCCGTGAAGATCTGGACGGTGGCAACGGTTCCCACTCCACCTGGATAGAGGGTTGAGGGATGGACGTGGCGCCCCTCCATCAACCAGAATGCCTCGCGAGTATACCGGCTCACGTGGAGTGCCTCGCGGTAGAACTCGCCAGTGAAGGGGTTGAGCGCGCGCATGATGTCACCGATGGTGCGATATCCATGATCTTCTGCGTGCGGAGCGGGAGTATTATTTGCCTTCTCAAGCACAGCTGGATTCGTTTCTTTCACCATCTGCTCGCAGAAGTCAACGCCGACCAGGTTCTCCTGGAAGATGTTGTGGTCGAACATGTACTCCGCCGCCTCACCCAGATTGATAATCCACTCACCCA
>CATPCK010000411.1 GCA_955652655.1 uncultured Ktedonobacteraceae bacterium
AACCTATTTATGCGCGGTGTCTTTTTTTGCATAGAAGACAAGACCCTTTTTATAGTTGGGGTGTAGGGGCCCTGGCCCCATTGGTCCCTGTTGTGAGAAATTGTACATCGCCCTGTGTAGCTATACCATAGCATAACATGTACGTGAAAACCAGTGAAAGAGTTGAAGGGAAACCGCTTAGAAACAGAGGAGGATCTCTTGGAAGGATGTAACCGTGCGCGAGCGATGATGCTCGATGACCGCTATAGTTTGCTTTTCCTGCATGAACGAACCAATGCTCCAATACCGAAAGCCCGTTCATTTGAGCTTACCGGTGATCGTGTGCAATATGCCCCCCACCGTCCCGCTGACGTAAAACACGTCAAACTGGTTATAGCGCTTGACTTCGAGCAGGAAACCGTCAGTGGTACGGTGAGCACCACTTTTTCCGCCCTCTATGAAGAGGTCAAAAGTGTCTCGTTTGATGCAATCGACCTGCAAGTCGAGCGCGTCACGCTGAGTGGTGGCAAAGAGCTAACCTTCAGCAATGATGACAAAAAGCTCACTGTGATCCTGGATCCTGCCTACCATCACGGTGAAGAGTTCACCATTGAAGTACAGTACCATGCGAAACCGCGCACCGGCCTGCATTTTATCAAACCGGCACCGGAGGACCCAACGCGCCCGGTGCAGGCCTGGACATTTGGGCAGCCACGCTACCACAGCTACTGGTTCCCCTGCCATGACGCTCCCAATGATCGCGCCACCACCGAGATCATTGTCACGGTCCCCGCCCATTTCCTGACCGTCGCCAATGGCAACTTGATCAGCGTTACCGATCATGGCGAGACAAAGACGCATCACTGGCGTCATGACATACCACATGCCGCGTACCTGATCTCGCTGGTGGTGAGCGACTTCGCGGTCATCGAAGATTCCTACAATGGGAAACCGGTCAACTACTATGTGCGTCCCGACCGTATAGACGATGCGCGCTACTACATGGGCAAGACTCCTGAGATGATGCGCTTCTTCGCGGAATATACCGGCGTCGATTATCCTTACGATACGTATGCACAAACGGTCGTCGAGATTTATACCGGTGCCATGGAGCATACCACCGCGACCACCCATAGTTTTTCGCTCCTGATGGATGAACGTGCTTCCCTGGACTTCGACCTGGTGCCAGTGGTGGCGCATGAGCTGGCCCACCAGTGGTTCGGTGACCTCGTGACCTGCCGCGACTGGCCAAATGGCTGGTTGAACGAAGGCTTTGCTACCTACTTTGAGGAGCTTTGGAACGAGCACGACCTTGGCACGGATTACTTTAAGCAATCGATGCTCGATCTCAAAAAAGGTTATCTTGGTGAAGATGGAGAGTATCGCCGTCCCATCGTCTACAATGTCTACCACAACGATGGCTTTGAATTGTTTGATGGACACATGTACAACAAGGGCGCCTGGGTCCTGCACATGCTGCGCCACCAACTTGGTGATGCAACGTTCAGACGTGCCGTCAAAGCATACCTCGAAAGGTACCGCGAGCGAGAGGTGATCACGGCAGACCTGGAACGTACCTTTGAGGAAGTAACCGGGCGCAGCCTGGCACAGTACTTCCAGCAATGGGTCTATCAGGGGGGTTATCCCGCGTTCGAGGTGAACTATTCCTGGGACGGAGAACATTCCATGGCCAGGTTGAAGATCAAGCAGACACAGCAAGTCGACGATCTCACCCCCTGTTTTGTTACACCGGTTGACCTCGCTTTCACTATTCCTACCACGGACGAGGCCGCCAGAGACGAACACACGACGGAGGCGCGTACAGTAACCATGCGCGTAATGTCGGGTGAAGACGGGCAGGTGGAGCAGACCTACTACATCCCCCTTGACCGCGAACCGCTGATGGTGCGCTTCGATCCGAATGGCTGGCTGCTCAAGACGCTCAAATTCGAGCGATCCACAAAGATGATGCGTCACCAACTCGCGCACGACCCCGATGTACTGGGTCGCATCGAGGCCGCCGAAGCGCTTGGCGAAGATGGTAGCGCCGAAAGCATAGAGGCTCTAAAGACAACCCTGTTCAACGACGCTTTCTGGGGCATACGCGTAGCTGCGGCCGATGCGCTAGGCGTCATCGGCACTGAGCGAGCACAGTCTATCCTGCTACAGGGGCTGCAAGAATTTGCTACGCCGGAACTCGCGCGCGTCCGCTTTGCCATTGCAGAAAACCTTGGCAAGTTCCAGGCTCCCCAGCAGGCAGAATTGGCGGAACGGTCCGCACAGGCGCTGCGGACCCTGCTGGAGCGTGGCGATATCAGCTATCGTGTTGAAAGTACGGCGGCACATTCGCTAGGAAAAACCCGTACCACCGGCTGTGTCGATCAACTGCAGCAATTGATCGACCGCCCATCATGGAACAATTCCGTGCAGCGCGGTGTCTTCCAGGGTCTGGGAGAGTCGGGTGATGACCGCGCGGTCGATATTACCGCCGCCTATCTTGGCGACAGCAACCGCCATATCACGCTCCGTCTTGCTGCTGCCAGGGGCATGTGGTCGCTGGCAAGGGACCGGCATCTCTACAGCGAAGAGGCGCGCCAACGCGCTGTGACAGCCCTCTGTAACGCGGTGGAGCACGACCACTGGGAACCGGTGCGCGCCATCTCCTCCCTTGCCCTCATGTCGCTCGGTGAAAAACGCGCGATCAGCGTCCTGGAGCGTGTCGCCAGCCATGAAACCGAAACGCGGGCGCAGCGCGATATGCGCATGGCAGCCCAGGCCCTGCGCAGTGGTGATAAATCCGATGAACAATTGAAGCAACTGCGCAAAGACCTTGACCAGGTACGCGAGGAGAACCGCAAACTCAAAGAACAATTGGGAGCAATTGAAGCCAGGCTCAAGTAATATGTTATGTGTACATTGTGTAAATCGAACATAGGGGCCCTATGTTCGATTTACACAATAACATAGTCCTTTTTCTAAGTACTGCAACATTTTAACGGTTTCAACCGTCATCTATTATAGAGTGCAAGTTTTACAGACTTTAGAAAAACTCAGAAGTATGTTATAGTTTACTTGACTTTAACCTGGGGGTAGGTTACAACCAGAGAGGCATTAATCCACAACCTCTCATGACCGAACAAATCGTCCTGAACGAACATAGATATGTAGTCATGAACCCCGGCATTGAATGCCGGGGCTTGGAGCAAGGCTCGCTTTGTTTCAAGCCTGAGACATGAGCAGACTCAGCCCAGCAACGGGCTACGTTATCAGGGAGTGTTCAAGGACCTACCAGCGGGTGCGCGGCCAGCCCGCTGCTCTAGAACTTCTGAGTTAAACATCTGTAACGGGTTAAAGAAGTGCTCAGAAGACAGTTACGGCCTGATAACCTTGTCGAGGCCACCTTTACCTGGGAAACCAGAGGCTCTGAAAGGAGCACCTATGTCAAACGTTTTTGTCGTTGATGCGAACAGGAAACCGCTCACCCCGGTCCATCCAGGGCGTGCGCGCCTGTTGCTCACGCAGAAAAAAGCGGCTGTTTTTCGCCGCTACCCGTTTACGATCATCTTGAAAACAATGCTGGAGCACCCAGAGGTTCATCCTCTCCGTTTGAAGATCGATCCGGGGAGTCAGACAACCGGGTTGGCCCTGGTCAATGATGCAACCGGTGAAGTCGTCTTCGCGGCTGAACTGAGTCATCGTGGGCAAGCTATCAAGCAGGCCATGGATCAACGCCGAGCGGTACGCCGAAACCGGAGACAGCGCAAGACCCGGTATAGGAAAGCACGATTTGCCAATCGCAGACGGCGCAAGGGCTGGCTTTCTCCCTCTCTGATCAGCAGAATGGCTAATATCGTGACCTGGGTTCAGCGTCTCAGGAGGATAGCTCCTCTTACCGTCATATCTCAAGAGCTTGTCAGGTTTGACCTGCAACAGATGGAGCATCCAGAGATACGCGGGCTGGAGTATCAGCAAGGGACGCGGGCTGGCTATGAGGTCCGAGAATACCTGCTCGAGAAATGGAAGCGGGCCTGTACCTATTGTAGTGCTCAGAACGTCCCGTTGCAAGTGGAGCATATTCAGGCCAAAGCCAATGGGGGAACTGATCGAATCAGCAATCTTTGTCTGGCCTGTGACTCCTGCAATAAAGCCAAAGGAACCCAGGATATTCGCGTTTTCCTGAGCCGCGCACCTGACCTGCTTGTACGCATTCTGGCTCAGACCAAAGCGCCGCTCAAGGATGCCGCCGCCGTGAACACGATGCGATGGGCCTTGTACGAACGACTGGGGACCCTGGGAATGCCAATCGAATGTGGTTCCGGCGGTCTGACGAAGTTCAATCGGACGGTGCGAGAACTGCCCAAAAAGCACTGGCTCGATGCGGCGTGCGTGGGCAAGAGCACTCCCCAACAAGTTCACCTTGCGGGGGTTGTTCCTCTCCTGATCGCAGCAACAGGACATGGCAGCAGGCAGAAATGCAACGTCAACGAGATGGGCTTCCCCTGCTCAAAGCCCAAAGGAACGAAGAAGGTCAAAGGCTTCCAAACGGGGGATATCGTCAGAGCAGTCGTCACCAGTGGCAGCAAACAAGGCGTCTACGTTGGACGGGTTCTGGTCCGGGCAAGTGGATCATTTGACATCCGAACGAACCAGGACCGAGTACAGGGGATCAGCTATCGCTTCTGTGCTCCGGTTCATCGATGCGATGGCTATAGCTACATGAAAGCAGCGGGCCATTCCTCCCCGGTCTAAAGACGCGGGGCTTCCTGGCCCGAGTTCTGTGAATAAACAATGAAACCGCGGAGGTGTACCTTGCCTGGAGCGCGAGTGGAAAATTCTCCAAATTTCGCTGACCGAATGCGCGATATCTCTTCATGGCGGGAGGGAGATATCAGGTCACTGAGTACGCGAGCAAAGAAAAAATATTATAGACGCAAATCTGCTATGAAAGATTATTTTACAAGCGATATCTCCATCGATGAAATCACGCTGCGCAAACATATTTCCTCGGAGCGTCTCCTACAACTGGCCAAACAATGTTTGATGCAAGCCGAAGACGGCTCTCCATGGGGCTTCCGGGCTCTGATGCCGGGCGTAAATGTAATAGATTTCGCTGTTCAACCAACCGCTGCAGAAGAAGCTCCTTCACCTGAAATACCGGGAGAAGACACACAGAACCTCTATCACGAGACGAAAAACGATAGTACAGAAAATCCTCCCGCTCCAGAAGCAGCACCTGCCTCCCTCAATGAAGACGAAGCCGAAGAGATCGAGGACAAAGACTATGATACCGCGAAACGGCTGGCCATCAAACGTTCCCAGCAATCCGTCCAGTATGATGCCGATACCCCTGAAACACAACCCACGCCGGCCCTACAAGTAGAGGATGAAGAGCCTGTAGAGCCTGCAGAGGCGGTCGCTGAACTGGATGAACCCACCGTCAAATTAAAGCCTCTATAAGGAAATGAAGAGGGAAAGGTTGAGACGGAAGTAGCGGCCGCACTAGATGAACCTGCGGTCGCACGAGAATCCCTGGCTGCGCGTGAGGAAGAACACGCGGAAGCATCTGATGTGCTAGGTGAGCCCGCCGTCAAATTAGAGCCCCTATCACGAGATGAAGAAGAGGCCCATCAAGAGCCAGAGCAGTCCTTAAAGATTGAGGACGAAGATTTTCTAGCACTGGAACAGCCCCCTACTGGTGAAGAAGAGGAATATCTAGAAGCTGAACAAGCTGCCGTGAGCGAGGAGGCAGACCTCGCGGCAAACCTGGCTACACCCGGTGATGTCGAAGAAAGCGGAGAGACAGAACATATTACTGCGGGGCAGGATGAGGACGTAGCAACCGTCGAGCCAGTGCAAATTCCCCTGGAAGACGATGAGACGCTTACAGAGCCAGCATCGTCCGCTGACAGCGCGGAAGATGAACGCGTTACGGTACCTACCGATGCGCGAGATGCCATCATCGAGGTAGAGAGAATATTAGTCGAAGAAAAGGACGAG
>CATPCK010000412.1 GCA_955652655.1 uncultured Ktedonobacteraceae bacterium
ACCTTTGAGCAATCGGCGGCTTTGTCATCACTCAGTTTCCTGGAAGATATTGATGAGGCTCGTCCTGCTAAACCCTTTTACCCCCGGCCAAATCTAAGGAATATGTATGTGGCGCCAGGCAATGAGGATGAGCAAAAGATTGCTGAAATTTGGCAAGAGGCTCTAGGCATTGAGAACGTAGGCATCGATGATCATTTCTTTGAACTGGGAGGCAATTCTTTAGTTGGGATGCTCATTGTCTCGCGCTTGCAGAAGGAATTTCAAGTGCATCTTTCTGCGGCAAGCCTTTTTGAAGGCCCGACAATCAGTTCGCTCCTTGATTTGATCAAACCGAATCGACGGGATGGATCAGTATTGGAGCAGAACAGCGCGCGCGGCAAATTGCGCAGAGAGCGACTCAGAAGACAGAAGCTTACTGTGCAGACAGTAGGAGAGGAAAGTTGATCATGGGTGATTTCCCGATGCCGAGCACAGAGGATAGTGGCGCAGATATCGCTATTATTGGCATGTCCGGTCGTTTCCCAGGAGCCAGGAATGTAGATGAATTTTGGCAGAATCTGTGCAATGGAGTAGAGTCAATCACACAATTTTCTGACGTAGATCTGCTCCAAGCTGGCGTGGACGCGTCTCTGCTGAGTGATCCGAACTATGTTAAAGCAGGTGCCATTCTAGAAGACATTGATATGTTTGATAGCTCCTTCTTTGGATTCACACCTGGAGAGGCACAGATTCTGGATCCACAGCATCGCCTGTTCATTGAAACGGTCTGGAATGCTCTCGAAAGTGCGGGATACAACCCTGAGATGTACAAGAAGCCAATCGGACTATACGCTGGCTCGGGGCTCAGCACATATTTTCTCAACAACCTGTACCCCAATGCTGATGTGATAGATACGGCAGGCATTATGCAAGTCGTACTCGGTAACGATAAAGACTCGTTGACCACACGTGTTGCTTACCTGCTCAATTTGACTGGACCGTGTTTTACCGTCCAAACCTATTGCTCGACCTCGTTGGTGGCTACGAGTATCGCCTGTTCAAGTCTGCTCAATGGCGAATGTGATATGGCACTGGCTGGCGGTGTGCTCGTCTCAGTACCTCAAAAAGCCGGTTACTACTATCAAGAAGGCGGCATCGCCTCACCAGATGCGCATTGTAGAGCCTTTGATGCTAAGGCAAAGGGGTCACCACTTGGGAATGGAGTAGCCGTTGTGGTCTTAAAGCGGCTAGAAGATGCGCTAGCGGATGGAGACACTATCCACGCCGTAATTAAAGGATCAGCCATCAATAATGATGGTTCTTTGAAGGTGGGTTACACCGCACCGGGTGTCAGGGGCCAGGCAGGAGTTATCGTGGAGGCTCTGGCCAATGCCGGCGTAGAGGCTGAAAGTATTAGTTACATTGAAACGCATGGAACCGGTACGCCGTTGGGTGATGCCGCCGAACTGACTGCACTTATCAAATCGTTTAGTGAAAGCACCGACAAAAAGGGCTTCTGTGCGATTGGGTCTGCAAAAACCAATGTTGGACATCTCGATCGGGCTGCTGGTGTCACAGGTTTAATCAAAACTGTCCTCGCACTCAAGCACGGGTTGATTCCTCCCAGCCTCAATTACGAAGAGCCCAATCCGCAGGTCGATCTCCAGGACAGTCCATTCTACGTCAACACAAGGTTGATGGAATGGAAGACAAATGGTACACCTCGCCGCGCTGGAGTGAGCGCTTTTGGTATAGGCGGTACAAACGCGCATGTCGTTCTTGAAGAGACTCCTGTCCTCAATTTTTCTAGCGCTTTGCGGAAGCACAAGCTACTCCTACTTTCCGCACGAACTGAAACTGCTCTCGAGATGGCAACTGCGAATTTGCATACGTATTTACAGCGGCACGAGGAAACTGACCTGGCGGATGTGGCCTACACGTTACAGGTGGGACGCAAGGCGTTCGAGCATCGGCGAATGATAGTATGTCGCGACCGCGAAGATGCTTTAAATGCCCTGGAAACGCTCACTACTCCCCAGATTCTGACGAGCAGCCAGTTGGTACCAGAGCGGCCGGTGGCCTTTCTCTTCCCCGGAGTGGGCGAGCAGTATGTGGGCATGGCCCAGGAGTTGTACGAGCAGGAGCCCATCTTCCGCGACGTGGTGGAGCAGTGCTGTCGCCTGCTCCACACGACCATGGGACTGGATCTGCGCGCCGCGCTCTTCCCCACACAGCCACAGCAGGCCGAGAACTCCCCTGCGCAAGAGCATGGACAGACCCGAGTCGCCAGCTCAGCCGCCCTCGACCTGCGAGCGCTCCTCGGACGCACGGGACGCAGCCCGTCGCAGGCCGATGCGCCTCTGAAACAGACGACCCTGGCCCAACCCGCCGTGTTTGTCATCGAGTATGCCCTGGCACGGCTGCTCATGGCCTGGGACATTCGTCCCCAGGCCATGCTGGGCTACAGCTTAGGGGAGTATGTCGCCGCCTGCCTGGCAGGCGTCTTCAGCCTGGAGGATGCCCTCACCCTGGTGGCCTCCCGCGCACAACTGATTGCCGCCCAACCAACGGGCGCGATGCTGGCGGTGGCGCTCTCCGAAGCGCAGGTGCGCCCCTATCTCAGCGAGCAGATCAGCCTGGCGATTATCACTGGACCGACGACCTGTGTGGTCGCGGGTCCAATAGAGGCGCTTGCGCAGTTGGAGAGACGCTTGAGCGCACAGGAGATCGCGATCCGGCGCGTGGAGACGACGCACGCCTTTCACTCCTCGCTCTTAGAGCCCCTACGCGCCTCGCTCGAGGCTGTGGTCGGTAGGATGAAACGGCACGCGCCGCACCTGCCCTATATCTCCAATGTGACCGGGACGTGGATCACCGAGGCGCAGGCGACCGATCCAGCCTACTGGGCAGCGCACATGTGTCAGACGGTGCGCTTTGCCGAGGGGGTGGGACTGTTGTTGGAGGAGCGGGAGCGCGTGTTGGTGGAGGTGGGTCCAGGACAAAGCTTGAGTGCGTGCGTGCGGCAGCATCCAGCCTGTGGGAGCGAGCGCTTTGCCTTGGTGGTGCCGACGCTGCCCTCGCTCTATGAGCGGCAGTCGGAGCAGGCGTATCTCGTGACGGCGCTGGGCAAGCTGTGGTTGGCGGGTGTGCAAATCGACTGGAGCGGGTACTACGCCCAGGAGCGACGGCAGCGCGTGCCCTTACCCACCTATCCTTTCGAGCGCCAACGCTA
>CATPCK010000413.1 GCA_955652655.1 uncultured Ktedonobacteraceae bacterium
CAGGGGGCAATCATTGTGCGTCCGGTGATGCCGCTGGCGCTTTCATTTGACCACAGGCTGATCGATGGTGCCATGACCGGCAAATTTCTGGGACGTTTCAAAGAACTGGTGGAGAATCCACAGCAATTAATGCTGGATATGGTGTAGGCAGCAGGAGAAGAATTACCATGGTAGTAGGAGATGTGACCACCGCCGTTGATGTTCTCGTGCTTGGAGCAGGCCCTGGAGGCTATGTAGCCGCTATTCGCGCTGCTCAACTCGGCCATCGTGTCACATTAGTTGACCAGGGACCTCCTGGTGGTACCTGCCTTAATCGAGGCTGTATTCCACTCAAAGCGCTGCTTTCTTCAACTGAGCGCTATTATGACACCCAGCAGGAAGAACTGGCGGCGATGGGTATCGCCGCTGAAACGGTCTCATTTGACTGGCCCAGGATGCAAGCGTGGAAACAGAGCGTTGTTGATCGCTTAACAGATGGCGTGCGACGTCTGGTGGCTGGTAACCATATCGATTACGTGTACGGCACGGGCTGGTTCATGAATGCCCAGGAAGTGCGTGTCGAAGGCGAACACGGTTCACACCGTTTCAAATTTGATCACTGTATCCTCGCGGTCGGTGCCGACGCTGCCGGTCATCCCCAACTGCCATATGATGGCCAACGTGTTTTAACCCCGGAGCAAGCTTTGCAGATGCAAGAGTTGCCGGAAACGCTCAGCATCATTGGAGACGACTATATTGCCCTGGAACTGGCAACGCTCTTCGGCCGACTCGGCGTCAAGGTCAAACTATTTTCACCAGGCGAGCAGATTCTGGCCGGCTGCGATCCTACCGCGTTACGATTGGTCCAGTCAGGATTGCGCAAGTTGGGGATACAGGCAGCGACGAAGACGGCTATTGAAGACGTGACAAATCGGCCCGTAGTCACCTCACAGGGCGTCTCTCCCCATACGGCTGGATTACACCTGGACGCGGTAGGTGTGAACACCTCGAGCAACGGCGGCATTGATGTCAATGCTATGCAGCAGAGTTCAGCACCGCATATCCTGGCCGTAGGCGACTGCACAGGTGGACGGGCCCTTGCCAGCGTTGCCATGAAACAGGGAAAAGTGGCTGCCGAGGTGCTCTCTGGTCAACGGGTACAGTTCGCGCCACTGGTGACGCCACTTGTAATCCACACGGCACCAGAGATAGCCATGGTTGGGTATGCGGCTGATGAGGCAACACAGGCTGGCTATACCATCGTTTCAGGTCGGTTCCCTCTAGCCGCCAATGGACGTGCTTTGACCCTTAATAAAGATAATGGGCTTGCGCTGATAGTGGCAAATGCAGATGACGGGGTATTGCTCGGAGCTACCATAGTAGGTCCACGCGCCGGTGACTTAATAGGGCAGGCGGCGCTCGCTATCGAGATGGGCGCGACGCTAACCGACCTCTCTGAGATCCTTTATGCTCATCCCAGTCTCAGCGAAGTCTTGCTCGAGAGTGCTGAAAATGCGCTGGGGAGAGCGGTGCATATATTGTCGAAAGGCTAAATGCTAGGAGGCTAGAGAGAGACTGGCCCGCGGGGCATCGCGTTGCCGTTGTCATTCTTTCCTGCGTTTGGCCATCTCTTCCTCAGTGGTCCCGGTAGTAACCAGCTCATAGAGTAAAGCCTCACCCTCTTTGGGGCGTAAGATGCGCCCCAGGCGTTGGATATATTCGCGTTTAGTGCTATTGCCGCTCACAATAATGGCTACGCGGCAATCAGGCACATCGACACCCTCGTTCAGCACGCGCCCGGTCACCAGTTTTGTATACTGTCCTGTGCGGAACCTATCCAGGATGGTGCGGCGTTCCTCGGCAGGGGTCTTATACGTAATGCTTGGTAGGCAGAAACGCCGGCTGATTTCATCGACGACAGGATTGTATTCAGAGAAGAGTAGTACCTGGTCAGTGGCGTGCTTATGTAATAAGCGCTCGATTTCGCTATACTTCGCGGGCGCATTCATGGCGATATGGCGGGCCTCGCGCCATGCTAGCATGGCTGCGCGTGCCTCAGGGTCTCGCGCGCTGAGGAAGATCAGCTTCTGCTGGAAGTCCTCTGGCGAACGAATGACAATGCGGCGGCGACGTAAAAATGAGCTGTAGATGCGTCGTTGTTCGGCATAGCGTATCTCAGCCTCGCTTGATAAGGCAATATCGATAATCTTTTCCTGGTATTGCGCGAGGTAACGTCCTTCTGTTAATTCGGCGGGCGAGCGCCGGTACACCTCCGGCCCTATCAATTCATCCAGTTCGATATGAGCCATGTCGCTGCGCTCTGGTGTTGCGCTAAGTCCCAGGCGCAGAGGTGTGAAGGCGCTCTCGGCGATGAGGCGATAGGTCGGTGCAGGCAAGTGGTGACATTCGTCGAAGATGAGCAGGCCGAAGCGCGCTAGTTCGCGAGGGTAAAGCGCGGCAGAATCATAGGTAATAATGGTAATTGGCTTCAACTCTTTCTCTCCACCGCCAAAGGTGCCGATGTCGTCAATGTTAAGGGAAAGGGCAGTGGCAAGTGCCGTACGCCACTGCTGCAAGAGATCAATCGTGGGGACCACCGCCAGTGTCCACAGACCCGTCTCGGCAATAGCCATTGCCGCCACAAACGTTTTACCGGCACCCGTTGGCAGTACTACAACGCCTGCACTGCCCTGCGCTAACCACGCGGTCAGGGCATTCTCCTGATATGGCCGTGGTTCCATAGCCAGTGCTATCGAGAAAGGGAGGCTGGGGCGCTCCTCAAAAGCTACCGTAAAGGGTGTTTGCTGTTGGCGCAAGGCACGTTTGATGGCGGTAAAGTGGATCGGCTGCGTACGCAGAAAGTGATGACGTTTGTCACGGCCCATACTGTTGCGCACCTCTGTGGGCAGATGCGTACCAAAAAGCAGCCTGAGCAGTTCAGATGTCGGTAAGGATAATTGGTTTTCAGGGGGCGTGATGATGAGGTCGCGGCTCCGCAGATCAA
>CATPCK010000414.1 GCA_955652655.1 uncultured Ktedonobacteraceae bacterium
CACGGGCCCGCCCAGCGATCTCATCGATACCTTCTATATCCGCGGGAGTCTTTAAGATACGAGCCGATCGAATCAAAATCTCTTTGAGTGCAGTAGGATCATAATATTCCATACGGTAAATGGCGCCAAAGCGGTCGCGCAGGGGAGCCGTAAGCGAACCTACTCGCGTGGTAGCACCGACAACCGTAAAGGGTGGCAGCGAGAGACGTAGTGCCCTGGCACTAGGTCCCTTGCCGATCATCACGTCGAGCGCGAAGTCCTCCATCGCAGAATACAGGCGTTCTTCAACGGCGCGAGCGAGGCGATGTATTTCATCAATGAAAAGCACTTCTCCTGATTGGAGCGCAGTGAGAATAGAGGCCAGGTCGCCTGCGTGTTCTATGGCGGGTCCAGAGGTGGTTTTCATAGAAACCCCCATCTCGACAGCGATGATGTTACAGAGCGTTGTTTTACCCAGCCCCGGCGGCCCATAGAGTAGAACATGATCGACTGACTCATTGCGACGGCGAGCAGCTTCCAACAAAATGCTCAGGTTCTCTTTAATTTTCTCTTGCCCAATATATTCTGAAAGGCGGCGAGGACGCAGGCTTGTCTCGATTGCCTGCTCCTCCTCGCTCATTTTGGGCGAGACAAGCCGGTCACTCATGCTCTATGCTCCTAATTAGCTGAAACTAGTGTTCTATGTTGGTATGTTGATATTATATCAGAGTTGAACCTCGTGGTCGAGGGGTTTTCTTTCACAAGTATCTATTCTTACAGCCTCATTCGTAATCTACATGTAACCTCTTTAATCAATCAAACCAATTCAACGAATCAAAGAAAGAGATAGAGCGTTCTGGAAGGTAGTACAAAGATGCCAGACAGTAGTATAGGCCAACGACTGGGCAATTACCGGCTCATCAGGTTACTGGGACATGGTGGTTTTGCCGATGTTTACTTAGGTGAACATATCTACCTCAAGACCCAGGCGGCTATCAAAGTGCTGCGTACCCGGTTGCAACCTGAGGATATAGAGAAGTTTCGCAGCGAGGCCCTCACTATCGCTCACCTGATACACCCTCATATTATACGAGTACTTGACTTTGATGTAGAGAATGCTGTCCCCTTACTTGTCATGGACTACGCACCTAACGACACGTTGCGCCATCGTCACCCCAGAGGTACGCAGCTGCCGCCAACAATTTTTTTGCCATATGTGAAGCAGGTTGCGTCTGCGTTGCAATACGCGCATGACCAAAAGCTGATTCATCGCGACGTGAAGCCAGAAAATATGCTCCTGGGACGCAACAATGAAGTGCTACTCAGTGATTTTGGTATCGCGTTGGTCTCTCAAAACTCACTTTCCCAGAGCACTGAGGACGTGGTTATTGGCACAATGGCCTATATGGCTCCCGAGCAGATTCAGGGGAGGCCGCGTACCGCCAGCGACCAGTATGCTCTGGGGATCGTTGTGTACGAGTGGATCAGTGGAATGAAACCTTTTAACGGCTCTTACATGGAGATTGTTACTCAACATCTGTCAGCTCCTCCTCCGCCATTAGATGAGCGTACCCTGGCAATCCCTCATGCCGTTCAGCAAGTGGTGTTAAAGGCACTCGCAAAAGACCCTCATCAGCGTTACGAACGTGTGCAGGATTTCGCCAATGCGTTGGAACAGGCCTATCAATCAAAAGGACCAACCCTGGTGATGCCACCCCCTGTAGCGGTATCACCACCACAAGCTAACCGAACAAAACAGCCTGTTTTTGCGGTATACCCGCCTGTTGATACCGTACCACCTCAACAGGCTAATAAAGCAAAACGCCTTGCGAACACGGGAGAAGCATATAATTTCCCCATAGCGCCTCCTGCTATCTCTACATCCGCCCGGAAATTAGGGCATGGTCTGAGGCGAGGTTTAAAAGTACTTGCAATTCTAGTTGTCCTGGGCGGGTTGCTCGTCTGCGGCCTTGGCTATGCGGCATTTCACTATTTTACAGCGCAGAATACACCTGTAAGTACTGCAGGGGCCAGTGCAATGGCAAATGATTTTATGCAGGCCGTCTCTAACCGCAACTACGACCAGGCATATAACGATCTTGGTCCTCCTGTTACCAGGGACACTACAAGAGATCAATTCAAAAAGCAAGCACAAAGTGAGGATAGTTGTTATGGTCCAGTAACGCGTTATACGGTTTTAGATGCTGGTACACCATCTAAAGGGAATACGCTGAGCTATAGTTACACGATTACGCGGGAAAAACTCTCAAAACCGTATCAATTGGATCTTACGCTCCAGCAAGGAAGTTCTGGTAACTGGCAAGTTACAAATTACAACAGTAATGTGGGACAAGCCCCGTGCGGTTAGCGCGTTGCTTTCAGCACAATCTGCGGCAACAATATGCCGCTTAAGTCACGTTTCTGCTTTATCTGAAACCCCACGGCGGCAACCTTACGAGCAGTATCACGGTTCCAATGACAATTGCCTGATACAAGCCTGGTAATCGGTGTAATCATATCCTGTACACGTGATGCTATAGACCCCTGAGAACGTACATGTTCTACCATAGAGAACGTACCTCCAGGTTTGAGTACACGCATGATCTCGCGCAATCCGCGTTCCGGGTCAGTGACTGAACAGAACACAAGCGTTGCTACGACGCAATCAAAGGTGCTATCGTCGAAGGGCAGGTCCTCTACCGCTGCTTGTGTGAGGGTGATAGGTATACCTGCTGTGGCCAAACGCTGGCGCGCATAGCGCAGCATAGCTGTATCGGGCTCAATAGCTTCCAGCCGTTCGACCTTCTCTGGATTATAAAAGGAGAAGTTCAGCCCTGTACCCGCACCTACTTCCAGGACGACGCCGTATGCCTGTCCAGCCGTCTCTCTGCGTAGTGGTTCCATAAAGCTGCTCTCTGCAGCGCCGCGGGAATGCAGCTCGTATGCCCTGGCAAAGACTGAATGGTTTGTCGTGTGTGGGTTGTTGTCGATGGTAGGCTTGATTTTGCTCAAAGAAAACACTTTCTACAGAGACATCTCTGTGTTGATCGAATTAGCTCAATTATACAATAACGGGCATGTGAAATGCTGAGTGCACGAAGACAATCAGGACATTGCGCACAATCCCAAGGTGCATTACAATGTGAAACGGTGTAACAAAGCGTAGCTGTTATCCAAATCGAGAAAGAAGAGGGGAGCTAAAAAGTATGTCACGCATCCCGCCCGTTGAGAACAGCGACCTATCATTGCAGGAAGGGCCGGGGACTACCACCATGGCGACCCTCTTTCGTGTTATGGCACATCGTCCTGAGCTGGCACGCCACAGTATGCAGTTGTTAGAGACGGCGATGAGAACAGGTACAGTCGATCCGAAACTCAAAGAATTATTAGCGATCCGTGTTTCACAGGTCAATCACTGCTATTACTGAATGGCCGCTCATACTGCCTTGGCAAGGCAGCTGGGGGTTAGTGAGGCGTTGTTAGACGCCTTGTATCGCATTGACGAGTTTCGTCATCTCTTCACAGAACGCGAATTGGTAGCGTTGCGCTTTGCTGAGATCATGACGACAGGTGCTCGTGATGTTGACGAATCTCTCTGGGATGAGCTACAAGCGCACTTTGATGATGGTGAGATCGTTGAACTCGCCACTGTGATAGGCTTGTTCAATTTCTTCAACCGGTTCGCGGATGCACTGCAGATTCTTCCGGCGTCGGATAGCGTCGTAAAGGAATAATTCGTATGACTACAGATGGGGAGAAGTTTACCGCTTTAATAGAAGATTTACACCAACTGGCCGCATATTTACATAGCCGGGGTGATAAAACGCTGAAACTTTCTCAGCAATTTGCAGAGAATGCGCGCAAGGATACTTCGAACAAAGAGTATGATCTGCGCCAGGCTACTATGTTAGATTACCAACACCATATCTGGCATGAGATTGGGAACATGGTGGAAAAGTTGATTAAACAACACGAAAAATAGGATTGCGCAACGCAGTCCTATTTTTCGTGTTGAGGTAATAAATACTTTATAGCTCGCCAGATTTTGCCTTAGAATAGCGCTCGCTCAAATCACCTTTGGTGCGGGAATAAACGTCGCGGCCCTGCTCCATGGCGTCATTGGCACGAGTACGCAGTTGCCCAGTGATATCACCGGCACGAGCACGCAGATTATCGGGTAGTTTACCTGAGCGGTCGCGCAGCATAATGCCCTGCTCACCAAGTTGAGCTCGTGTTGCTTCACCTGATTGTGGTGCAAGGAGTAACCCGACACCTACACCGAGGGCAAATCCTGCAAGAAGCCCCCACATAAATTTCATAATGTTGTACCATCCTTTCGTTCTAGTTGAAATGCCAATGCTTATTACCGTAAGTATTTACATCAGCATGCAAAAAATTACCGGAAGAACAAATTCCGGTAGAAAACTCCCTGATCTGGTTGATCAGTTAGCTTACAGGTTCAGTCAGTACTTGCTGCACTAAGGCAAGGAGGCTCTCCAGTTCAAAAGGTTTTTGTACGACATATACACCTTGATAGCGAACTGGATTACCTGTCACTAGCTTGCTTACCTCTCCAGCCTCGAGTACAGCGGCAGTGTAAACAATGACGGGAATATCTTCGGTGACGTTGTTATCTTTCAACTGCTTCAATATGTCTTGCCCTGAAACATCTCCCAATTTCAAGTCAAGAATCAACAAATCTGGCAGTTGACTTTTGACACGAGCAATAGCGTCTCTACCTTCTTGTAAAATAGAGACTTGGTACTGCTCGTCTTCCAGAACTCGACGCATCAAATGAAGAAGCTCGTTTTTATCATCAATAACTAGTATTCGTTTTGTCACTTACAACCGGCGCGATAACCCACATACCGGGGGTCGGGGAGAAGACGCCGCCTCCTGTCATCACTATTCCAACTTTTGATTTGAATGCTAGCAGTAGTTTATCACGTCAAACGTCAACAAACAAGATCAAATTGATATTCTCAGCGATATTCAATAAATCTGTAAGGAACTTGATACTACCCCAATAAGGCCACTTCACGCGCCAGTAGCCCCATATTCTCTCTTGACAGTCCATGGTAAACTAGGGTCATGACCGTGTAGCTCAGTGGTAGAGCACGCGCCTTTTAAGCGTGTGGTCGTGGGTTCGAATCCCACCGCGGTCATTTAGTGTGCGCTCAATCTGGATATATTTCCCCTTCCTTGCTCTCTTGCTCCCATGCTCTTTTCTTCATCTAGTGATGGTCCCACCTGGCATGTCGGCGTTGCGAATCAGGAGATTTGTGCCTCGTGCACCTCCGTAAGAGGTCTGGTATACTTTCTTTCTGCTCTTTCCTCATGTAGAATATAGTCAGCTTTCTAAGGGATTACTTGAAGTAAAGAGGGTCAAACTCCAATGGTCATTAAAGCTCGCGTCAAACGCAATACCTACTTCGACTCAATTACCCTCATGAAAATTGCGCGCGCACTTAACGGTATGAACGGGATTGAGGATGCCGCGGCCATTATGGCGACTGCAGCAAAC
>CATPCK010000415.1 GCA_955652655.1 uncultured Ktedonobacteraceae bacterium
AATCTACCCGCCAGCCGTCAAATTATCATCGCTGGGAGCACGATAGGACCATCCCGACTGCGCGGGCATATCGGCACGAGGAGCTTTGGCGCCACTTACAGGAGGAACGCTGGTACTAATCACAGGAGAAGCCACGTTCTCCTGCTCTTCGATGAGCTTTGCCCGATCGTAGAGGGTGCGCGCGGCTTGCGCGGCATCAAAGCTGACATTTTGGCTGGCTTCAGGATCATTGGCGATAGCCTGGAAGTTTGTAGCGATAGAGCGAATAACATCGGGCGAGGTAATCAAACCCGCCTGTATCTGCTTATAAGCGTTCTTTAATACCTCTTCTTTCGGGTGTTTAGTGCCTGGAGCAGCAGGCGTCACTGGAAAACCAGCAGGGTGAACCTCTGCCTGCGGTTTAACCGCCATCTGAGGGGGCTGGTTCCCTACCACGGGTGGTGTCGACACCCTTCCAGCGCTGTCGGCACCCATACTCACCGGAGAGGGCTGCGCCTGCGCTTGTACTGGCGGTGCCCCTACTTTTGCCGCGTTCATATTGATCATGGCATCTGTATTGATCGGTACACGCGGCGTGAGCGTAATATCGCGAATGTACACCCAGTTCATCGTGACACCCCAGGCCGCGACACGGTCTTGCATCTCCTGTGCCAGCAATACATTGATATGCTCCCAGCGTGTTGCCTCCTCGACTTCCGGGTTACTCAACCTCAAACTACCATCGCTACTCTGGCGCAGGCGTGATTTATCTGGCCACGCAAGAAAATCGCCAGGTGTGAGGCGGCCAACGACGGTCTGGAGAACCGTTTTGAAAAGCTCTTGTAGAGCCTCTTCCCATTTTTCAACCTGCAGAACCGCCAGGTGGGCGTCCTCTGGCATCAATTGATAACAGATCATGGCTTTGAAATGCACATCTTCGTCTCGTGAAACAGGCGCCGTCTGCTCAGGACATGTCCACTGCCGCTCTTTTGTCCGTAAGTGGGCAAATACCTTTTCCCATGGCAGCATGAAATTCAGGCCCGGGAAGAGGGTGCGGCTGTATTTGCCAAAAGCATAGATTATATCTACTGAACCTTCTTCTACCGGGTGCGTAGAGAAGCGTGCCGCGATGGTGCTAGCAATGAGCAGCACAACCAGCAGAACCAGGGTGGGGAAAGGTCCGAAGAGTACGAAACAGCCAACCAGCAGGAACAGGAAGAAGCCGCCGACGATACCAAGTATCCAGTTAACGTTGTTTGTACCGGCATAGTAGAGCATCATCCCTTGCAATATCATGGCTGCAACAATGACCAGGCCAACCGGCCAGAGGCGGTCCGTGTGTAAGTAGAATTGGCCGCTGCTCATTAGCGGCAGCAGAAATAAAAAGGTGATGCCGCCAAATAGTAAGGGAGTGATAATAGGGGAGACTTGTTGCCCAATTTTTTTCAACGTATCAAATCTTGAACTGTCATCCGGCAACTGCTCCGTTCCCTGGTTGTTAACTGACGGATCGGCTAGCTGGTCGGAATTGGCATCTTCTGCCTCGTCCTGCTCGTAAGAGAGGGGAAGCATATCCTCGTTAGAGCCCTGCCAGTGCAGGCTGGGGCTCTGCCACGTGGAGTTGGGGTCTTTGCTATCTGGCGACATAAATAGTTCTTCCTCCCTCGCATCATCAAATTTGGCTACAAGTTCCTTTTTACGCCGCATGTGCTACAGCCACCGCCGCCCTTTGTCCCACAACTTCCGCTGCCACAGCCACCTCCGCACCCGCCACTGCCACATCCTCCTCCTTTGCCACAACCACCACCGCTCCCGCCACTCTTATTGAGGCTGCAACTCCCGCATCCTCCCTTGCTCTCCATCCCTATCCTCTGCTCTGCCAGCTGCGCCACCGGTCCTTGTGATTGGCTCGACTGATTCACCGGTATCTGGATGGTCACACCGCTCTCAAGCATGACCTCGACCGACTCCTGCGGTACGTTGACCGAGACAACCTTACCAGGCCCACTGGGCGTGTTGAGTATCGCGCCAACCTGTGGCATCGACTGCTTCGCCTGGATGTAATTCTCATTCTCATAGGAGAGGCAGCATAAGAGGCGACCACAGACCCCCGAGATCTTCGAGGGATTGAGCGGTAACCCCTGCTCCTTCGCCATCTTGATCGAGATAACTCCAAAGTCGGCAATCCACGAACTACAACACAGTGTTTTACCGCATGGCCCCAGTCCTCCCTGCAGCTTGGCCTGGTCTCGTGCCCCGATCTGGCGCAGTTCAATGCGCGTGCGAAAGGCCGCAGCCAGGTCGCGTACCAGCACGCGAAAATCAACGCGTTCATCAGCAGTGAAATAAAAGGTCAGCCTGCTCCCATCAAAGGTATATTCCGCCTCTACCAGCTTCATGGGCAGAGCGTGCTGTGACACCCGCTCCGCGCACTTGACCAGGACCTCCTTCTCCTTGCCCTTGAACGAGAGCATCATACGTAATTCGTCTTCGGTTGCCAGTCGCAATATCGGTTTGAGCGGATCGCTCAGGTCGCTTTCAGCCATCTTCTTCGATGCAATGACCACGCGCCCGGCTTCAACTCCTCGCACCGTCTCAACAATCACATATTGGCCTGTCGTATAGGATTGTCCCTGTGGGTCAAAGTAATAGATACGTCCTGCCGGACGAAAACGAATACCAGTAATGACAACAATCTTCTCACTAATTGCTGCTGATACCATGACTTATTTTATCTTTACTAGCCATAGGAAATAGCGCGACCTCGTTGTCGCGTCATTTTTATTACATCTCATTAGTCAGCAGGATCGCTTCCGCTACTTCGCGCATGGATTTGCGGTTATTCATACTTGCCTTCTGTATCTTACGGAAGGCTTCTTGCTCGCTCAGGCCCTGTTTTTCCATCAAGAGACCCTTGGCCCGCTCCACAATCTTACGCGTCTCCAGTTGTTCAGTCAGGGTACGCGTCTTCTCTTCGAGCGTGCGAAATTCATTATAGCGAGCCAGCGCCACTTCAATGGCCGGCGTAACTTCACTCTCTCGCAGCGGCTTCACGATATAATTCACCACGCCTGCCTCTTTGGCGCGTTCAACTAGCGGCAGGTCGCCAAAGGCGGTGAGCAACAACACTGGTGCAATCTTCTCCTGGGTGAGAGTCTCGGCGGCGGCAATGCCGTCCATATCAGGCATCCTGATATCCATTATGACCAGATCCGGCCGAATCTCGCGCGCGAGGTTGACGGCGCTCAGTCCATCACCCGCCTCACCTACTACAAGATAGCCCTGCTTGGTCAGTACATCTTTGAGATCCATCCGCTGAATGGTCTCGTCGTCAGCGATTATAACACGTGTCGGCATATGTATCACCTCGATTAATCCTCATCCAGCCCCGAGGTCGCACTCTTTACGCAGTTCGACACCACAATCACCGCTTCACGCCTGGGGTACTTTGATACGAAGAGTATAACATATAACATAACATGAGTCGAGGATTTACTTCCAATCTTCCAATCTCACGCCACGCACGAAACACTCCCCTTCCCACCAAGCATCTGCTCCAGCAATCGCGCCTCGCGCACAATGCCTCGCAGCTCTTCCCCTGTGATCGATTGACGGCCATCGCAAAGTGCGCTATTGGGATCGGGGTGTACTTCCAGGATCAAGCCCTCTGCTCCCGCCGCGATGGCGGCTCGCGACATGCTGGGCACCAGCTCGCGGCGCCCGGTGGCATGGCTAGGATCGACGATCACCGGGAGATGCGTCAATTCATGGAGCAGCGGCACGCAGGAGAGATCAAGCACATTGCGCGTCTGTGGATCGAAGCTGCGAATGCCCCGTTCGCAAAGAATGACATTGGGATTCCCTGCCGCGACAACGTACTCTGCTGCCAGCAGCCACTCGTCAATGGTGGCCGACAGTCCACGTTTGAGCATCACAGGGCGCCCCTGACTATGGCGTCCCGCCGCTAGCAGTAGCGGGAAGTTCTGCATATTGCGGCTGCCAATCTGCAATATATCGGCGTATTCCGCCACAGTCTCCACCAATGCCGGCTCCATCACCTCGGTAATCACCGGCATCCCAGTCATCTCCCTGGCCTCCGCCAGTAGTCGCAGCCCCTCCAGGCCCAGACCCTGGAACTGGTAGGGAGAAGTACGGGGTTTGAAAGCTCCTCCGCGCAACACCTGGGCTCCCGCCGCTCGCACCGCCTTTGCTGTAAGCAGCAACTGCTCCCTGTTCTCTACCGCGCACGGCCCGGCGATAATAACGGGTGAGGGTGACCCGTCCGCGCTGCCGATGGTCACAGCACTGCTACCGGAGTGAGCGCCAACAAGGATACTGCTCCCCTCAGTCTTGAAGCTCCTGCTCACCAGCTTATAGGGAGTCTTCACTGTCACAACGCGCTCGACCGCTGGCTCCTGGCGCAGGAGAGTGCCAGCCTGCGCATCCAACTGGCTGCCATCCAGTGCGATAACCTCCTGCCCATCGATAATCGTGGGCGTAATTGGTCGCTGGTGCTCTGTCACCCTACCCAACAACGCCAGCAGGTGAGCGCGTTCCTCGCTGCTGGCCTGGCTGCGAATACTGATAATCATCTAAAAAGTCCTCTCTGTCTTCTTACCTACTGTTGTGCATCGGGAATGGGGTTTCCCACCTCATTTCTCCCTTGCCACAGTGGTAACCTACAAAACGACAAAAGAAAGAAACAAAAAAGCAGAGGTATTATCCTCTGCTTGCTCCAGCATGCTGGTGAATGTTTTTGCTCAGCCCAAAGGGCCCACCATCATGCTGGAGGGCTAAACCAATAATAAAAACCGTATTGGGCGTTTACGTCTATGACTGTACGGTCGCTGAGCATGTTATTAATCCAATCCTGGCTATCATGCCAGTTTATTCTCTGTTTTGATTATAGGGGCGATTGTATGGCTGTGTCAAGGGTTTACAAAAAAGTCACCCTGTGTTCACCTCTTCTTCGCGCGTCTCTGGTTGGACCGGTACTCCTGGTACAGGTCGTCATCAGCACCCTTCACGCCCTGCTTCATCGAGGGAGGAATATTCCTGCCGCCCTCCGTCGAACCCTGATTCCTGCTGGACGAGCCGCTGCCGCTGCCGCGTCTATTTTGCTGGGAAGACGAACCGCCCATCATGGCGCTGAAATTGCGAGGGATCAAGTCAAGACGTGCCAGCGCTACCAGGATAATCACCAGCGTCGCCAGGAACACCAGCGTGGACGTGCTGATGATTATTTTACCGCCAAAGAGATTAAATTCGGTCAGTATCGCGTCGAGATGGTAGGCACGCATGAGATTTGTCTCAATGGCACCAATAAAATTCGCGGCAAGCAGGTAAAGACCCATGCCTATCAGGTAGCGAGTTTTAAAAATGCTGTTAGGCCTGCTTGAAGCTGTGCTTCTGCTGCTGGCAGCCTCTTTCTTCACCTCTGGCTTCTGCTTACCGTTGTCCTCGCTCGACGCCTTCGTAGTGGTGGTCTTGCTGCGTGTCGCACGCGCTATCCTTGCTTGCGCCGGATCAACCTCCTGCGACTCCTCTTCTGTTTGCGAACGCTTGCCTATTGTCGAGAAAAAGGCAGGCATTCTGCGCCTGGGTGATGCTACAGGCGGATTTTGCGCCTCCACTTCAGCAACACTTTCTTCAAGGGTTGGTGTGCTTTCCTCTATACCCGTCAGTTCGTTCCCTTCACCGTCTTGCGAAGTTACAAGCACAGGGCGGTTCCGACCTGCACGAGCGGAACGTTTGGTGCTAGAAGAAAGTTGACGGTCAGAATCCTGTGTCATTGTTGTCCTCCAGAACGGTTGTCGTTGGATGGTAAGTTTGTCTGGTCATTATACGGAATGTCTTGTTGTTGTTCCTCAGGTACAAGATAGTGCGTGGCCACCGGGCTACTTTGCTCTGGTCCTGAAATACTGCTATTCGATGACGGCGCGGAAGATGGCGCATTCTCAGCAGGAGCTAATGGGGCAGGTGGATTATTGTACGCTGGTACGGGCGGCAAAGATGGATAGGAAGCCGAAGGCTGCATATATGGACGTGAATGCTGCTGCTGTGCTGGCTGCGGTGGCTCTAGTTGCGCGGGTATTGGTGGCGCCGCTGCCTCTAACGCCCCTAGCCCCGCCCGCGCGATCTCATCGTCTCGTCCTGGCGCGTTGCCGCCACTAATCCCAATTCCACCGATCGTAGCGCCCCCCATGCGAATTGGCCAGCCACCGGCCGCCATAATAAACGTCCCATGTGACATCTCAGCCATGCTTGAAGCAAAACCAGGAATGCCCGCGCCCCACTGGGCTACCGCGTCCGTAGACTGATTAAACATCACAGCAGTGCAAGCCTTGGCAATACTGATATTGCTCGTTGCCCAACCATAGGGAGACATCATCCTTTCATAAAGTACGAGATGGCCGCCCGCGTCGACAATAGCAATACTGACCGGGCTCCGTAACTCCCTGGCACGTTGCTCGCTCGCCTCTAATATCTTACGCGCAATGTCTATCGACAAATTCACGCACGTCGCTCCTTTTTATGAAGACGAGACGCATATCTTCCGCATATATTCAAGGAAAGCGTCTCCCAATAATTTCTTAATCAAACCTGATGAGTGTTTCTGCAAGTATAGCGTATTGTACTTGCTCCCACAAGCCCTACCCACATATTTCCAAATCCTATCTATAATCTCATTATCAAATACGTGAACCCAGGACATTAAATGTACGAATTTGGAATCCAGGACGTGGTCACAGGGCAGGGCTTGCCCCTGCCCTGTCGCCCCCTGCCCTGTGGGTGTCACCACCCTATCGCCTACACCAGGCGCACCCTTTCCTTGCGCCACTCCAGCTTACCATATTTCTCTTCTACCAGCTGTCGTGCCAGTTCCCATTCCGATTCGCTCAACTCGCCTGGCACAAACTCCGCCTGCAGGGCCGTACTAAAACCGCTACGAAATGCCTCCGCCACATCCTCCCACGAGGCTGTGGGAGCAAACGTGTGCAGCGGAGTCGTCTTCTCGCGGTACAGCGCCAATGCCTCCTCGCGTGCCTCTTCGCCGGGATAGCGCAGCATCGAAAAAAATTCAGCGGCCCGATCGTCGAGTGGCAGTGATCCCTGTTGCAACAGAACATCGTCCTTCCAGACCTGCGCGCTGCCCACCAGCTTGAAGCCGCCGCTGGTGAGATCGGCCTGCGTCGAGGAGGCAAAACAGGCCGCCGAGGGATGCTTACTGACACGCTCATCGCTTAACTCGGCCCGGACTCCCAAATTCTGCAGCGCAGCCAACAGGCCCTGCGCCAGGTAGGCATAAGCGGCGACGACACCGGCAGGCACGCCATATCGTTTGCCGATCACAATGCTGTAGGTAAACTCATCGCGGTGGTAAACGGCGCGGCCACCCGTAGGACGGCGCACCAGGGCGACCCCAAGCTGCCGGCACCGCTCACTCTCAATCTCGCGCTCAACGCTCTGAAAGCGCCCCAGGCTGATCGATGGCTGTTTCCAACGAAACACACGCAGCGTCGGCGGCACATCCCCGCGCAGGTGATGGATGTGTACAGCCTCGTCAATCGCCATATTCAAAGCGGCATCCTGTACCTGCGTATCAATAAAACGATATAGTTTATGCATTCCTCGTTCTCCGGCTCCAAGAACAGATAATTCTGTGAACTGTCATTCGCCAACAAAGTCTTGAAAGCCCCCACCCCTCTATTATAGTTATACAATCCGCGTCCGTGCC
>CATPCK010000416.1 GCA_955652655.1 uncultured Ktedonobacteraceae bacterium
CCCTCTGGCCTGTTCGTCAGCCAATCATGTGGGTACGTTAGCGGTTACGGAACCGCTTCCGGAAGCGGTTCCGTAACCGCTAACGTACCCACATGATTGGCTGACGAACAGGCCAGAGGGGAAAGGCATGGCAGGAAAGCACACTATTGAAGATATCGCACGCCTGGCCGGTGTATCGAAAACGACTGTCTCTCGCGTTTTAAACCACAAACCGGACGTCGACCCTGCGACCCGTGAGCGCATTCTCAGCATCATCGAAGAGCAGGGCTTCGTTCCCAGCATTACCGCCTCTGGACTGGCAGGCGGGCGCAACCGGCTCATCGGCATGCTTATTCCCTCACTCACCTGGCCCCTTATCCCCGACCTTATTCGAGGTATCGCCGAGGCTGTCGAACCCACACCGTATGAACTGGTGCTCTACAGTATCAAGGATGAAGACCTCGAAAGAGACCGCAGCGAAGTCATCAACCGTCTCCTGGCAACTCAGCTTACCGCTGGCCTGCTGGCAGTCTTTCCAGCTCGCGCATCACAGCAGCTGACGCGACTCTACCAGCAGGGCTTTCCCGTCGTGATCATCGATGATCAACTGAAACAGACCACGCCATGGGTTGGTACGGACAACGCCGCTGGTGCCTATACCGCTGTCCGCCATCTCATCAACCTGGGCCATCGTCGTATCGCGCATATTGGGGGTCCGCACGAGTATCTTGCCTCGCACGACCGCTATAACGGCTATCGCCAGGCCTTGCTCGAAGTTGGGGTCACTCCCGACCCGGACCTTGTGCTGGAGGGAGACTTTATGCCCCCCACCGGGCGTACTTGTGCGAAAAAACTATTTGGGCTCCCGCCCGAGAAACGTCCAACTGCCATCTTTGCCGCCACTGATCAGATGGCCTATGGCGTCTTGTCCGCGGCTGAAGAGCATGCTATCTCTATTCCACAAGATATCGCGCTCGTTGGCTTTGACGACGATGCTCCTTCAGCTCATGTCAGACCCGCCCTGACGACCATCCGCCAGCCAATCTATGAAATGGGGAAATGCGGCATGGAGTTGCTCTTATCTCTGCTCTCTACTTCGCAGGAGCAAACCTCCGGAGTATGGCAACCCGTCACAGCCAGGATAGGCGAGGCCACACAGCCTCATCAGCCAACGCGTATCGAACTACCTACCAGCCTTGTAATACGCGAATCGTGTGGAGCTAACTATCACATCGCTGTCACAACATCTTCAGGTGAAGATATTCGTTCGTAAGTAGTCGGCACTCCACCTTTCGCTGAGGAAGGGGAAATATTGGGATACTCTATGAGCTACACTCGCAAGGTAAGCTCTAAGAGCCCCGCAACGTACATAGTCTCTTTGTCCCGGTTGTTCTTCTCTATGGATTATCATGGATCATCGATTGATCCGCTCATCCTATGTCAGGAGGTTTACGATGTCTCTCAATCCGCTATCCGCCAACAAGGCACGCACGGGGACGCTACTCCTATCATTCCTGATGATCTTTACAATCGTACTGGCCGCCTGTGGTGGGACCAGTAGTACTGCTCACAAGGTCAACAAGAACAGCTCCCTTACACTACTGGGTAACGCAGGTGGTGACTATCCCAGAAACTTTAATCCATATAATCCCAGCGTTATCAGTGGAACGCCCGGCCTGATCTATGAAACCTTGCTTTATTTCAACCGTCTCGATGGCAGCGTGAAACCGTGGTTGGCTTCGAGCTACGATCGTTCAAGCGATGCGACAAGTATCACGTTCCACTTGCGTAAGGGTGTGCTGTGGTCAGATGGTCAGCCATTCACCAGCGATGACGTAGTATTTACCCTCGGTCTGTTCAAAAAATATCCTGCAATGGACCTCAGCAGCATCACACCTTTCATCAAAAACGTAAGCGCACCCGATGCAAATACAGTACAGGTTACGCTCAACAAGCCCTTCTATCCTATTCTGTGGTACCTGGGTGGGCAAACGTATATCCTTCCCAAACATGTGTGGTCCTCAGTGAAGGGCGATGGCTCCCAGTATGCCGATCCTAACCCGGTCGGCACAGGCCCTTATATCGTTAAGTCCTTCACTCCACAACTTGTCACCTTGAGCAAGAACCCGAAATACTGGCAACCTGGCAAGCCTGAAGTGACTGAACTGAAGATCCCCTCGTTCAATTCGAACACGAGTGCCGAATTGGCTCTCCAGAAAGGCCAGATCGACTGGACGAACCTCTATATACCGAACATCCAGAAAACATACATCAATCTCGATCCGCAGCATAACCACTACTGGTTCCCCGCCAGCGACATCGTTATGCTCTTCATGCCCCTCACTAAATACCCATTCAACCTGTTGCCGGTTCGCCAGGCGATCAGTTCCGCCATTGATCGTAGTAAGCTCGACTCGTTAGGAGAAAGTGGCTACGAACCTCCCGCTCATCCAACGGGCCTGCTGCCTTTTAATAAGGACTACATGGCCCCTGAATACGCCAATCTGCAGTTCACACAAGACCCGGCTAAGTCGGAACAGTTGCTGCAGGGCGCAGACTTTACAAAAGGATCCGATGGCATCTACGCCGATAAAAATGGCAAGAAGCTGTCATTCAACCTCAACGTTGTCAGCGGTTTTACCGACTGGATTACCGATTGCCAGCTGATGGCCACGGAGCTGAAAGCGGTAGGCATCAAGGTCAACGTCAATGTGATTGCCTTTGACGCCTATTATAACGCTCTGCAGAATGGTACCTATGACATGGCGTTGCTCTGGACCCTCCCCGGACCAACGCCATACTACCTGTACGACGCGTTGTTGAGAAGCACGAATAGTGCTCCTATTGGACAGCCAGCAAGCTCCAACTATGAACGCTGGAATGATCCGAACACTGACGCACTGTTGAATCAGTACGCTTCTTCATCTGATCCTACGGTGCAGAAGCAAGCGATCATAGGTATCGAGAAGGTTATGGTTGAGCAGATGCCAAGCATTCCATTAATGGATGAACCATACTGGTATCAGTACAACACATCCAAATTTGTTGGCTGGCCCGATCAGCAACATCCGTTTGCAGCACCCGGAACTGCTATCTACCCGGATATCGAATATGTTGTTTTGAACCTCCATCCAGCCGGTTAACTGATCTGAATGTGAGGCTGCATGGTTCGCGTGAGTAGGGACCCGATTGATCGCGTCCCAGGGGTGAGGCGGTTGGGCACCCACTCCGCTCACGCGAGGACGCGATCAATCGGGTCCAATAGGCATCAACCTAAGGAG
>CATPCK010000417.1 GCA_955652655.1 uncultured Ktedonobacteraceae bacterium
CAACGGTATCAATTGCTACGGAAACCCCTAAAAGCGGTGTGCTGGGTCAACCAGCGAGAGAATGCTGGTTCGTCTCCTCGTCGGAAACACTGCTCCGCTTGCCCGGGGCAAGGGTCTGGAGGGAAACAGCTTGTCAGCTTGTATCTTGGAATGCCCGCGCGGTGTACAGATCCCCTGTCACAGAAATCGGTCGGTTTGTGCGACGCTTCTTTAGGTCTCTCCTCGCTCAGAACAGTGTTTGCTTATTGCCACTCTCTATGATAGGCTCATGAGGGGTGGAAGTAGTGGTGAAAACCCTCACGGCAAAAGTGAGACCGAGAACATTTCCGATTTTGCCTGGTTGTTTTGGAAGAGGAGTGTGTCCGTACTTGCAAATTGCAAGCAACATCTTTACACAAAGATAGGAGAATACCTTGAGAAACATCATTGTCAGCATGCGGGTAACACTTGATGGTTTCATTGCAGGACCACATGGAGAAATGGATTGGATGGAGGAGTTCTTCGATGAAGCACTGGCCACCTATGAGTCCGAGCTGCAAAAGACGGTGGACACGACGTTGTTTGGACGGGTGACGTATCAAGGTTTTGAAAGCCACTGGCCAAAGGTCGCTCTCGATCCCGCATCCCCAAAGGGCCTGGTTGAATACGCTCATCAATTGAATGCTATGCGCAAAATGGTTTTTTCCAAGACACTCTCTCGTGTTGAGTGGAACAATTCAACACTCGTAAAAGAGATCGTTCCAGAAGAAATCACAAAAATGAAACAAGAGCCTGGGCGCGACATGGTGATCTACGGGAGCGCCAGCATTGTGCGAACGCTCACCAATCTTGGCTTGATTGATCAATATCAGTTGTTAGTCCATCCAGTTGTTTTAGGGAGCGGCAAGCCTCTCTTTCAAGACATCTTGCACAAGGTGAAGCTTTCGCTTGTAAGCACCAAGACGCATCCTTCAGGGGTCGTGGTACTCTCTTACCAGCCGATAAAGGAATGATGTAATACCTCCTGATATCGCCGGGCGAGGCTCTCGACGGGTACTGAGAATAGAACCTCTGCCGCAGCCTTCGCTACTCACCACGGACTCGCCTAATTCACCTCAGGCCGGGATACACATAAAATAGGCAGATTGCAAGCTCTACCGACAGTGGAAAAGATGGCGCGGACATCACCCCGCCAAGCAACACAGCATCAGACATGATGAAGGAAAAAAGCAGCTATGACGACACGACAGATGATGTGCCCGCTCCTGGTCGGACGTGCACACAAGCTGCAGCAGTTGCAAAACTTCTTGAGGCTTTCTGCCGCTGGTCAAGGGCAAACCATCCTCATCGCAGGGGAAGCAGGTGTAGGCAAAAGCCGCCTCCTGACAGAACTGAAACACGCTGCGCTCACATCGGGCTTTTACCTCTTGCAAGGGAACTGCTTCGAGTCAGACTTTCTGTTGCCCTATGCCCCTTTCACCTAGCGTCTTCCTTTCCACACCTCACCGGGACTCCCTCGCCTGATTCAGCATATGAGCGGCAGCGCTTATTTGAGGCGATGTGGAGCTTTCTGGACAGGCAAGCATCCAACAGCCCTGTCCTCTTTGTGATGGAAGATCTGCATTGGTCTGATGCAAGTAGTCGTGGGTTGCTCCACTTCCTTGCCCGGCGTGTAGTCGATATGCGCATGCTCTTTGCCCTAAGCTACCGGCTTGACGAGGCCCCCGTCCCTCATCCGCTGGCTCGGACGGCTGGAGCAAGAGCACCTTGCAAGCGAGATCCGTGTTGAGCGACTGGACAGAGAAGGGGTTGCAGCCATGATCGAGGCGATCTTTCACCTGGATCGCTCCACCTCGGACTTCGTCACGGCTCTCTACGCCCGTACAGAGGTACACGCCGACCCTCACGGGGATGGGACCATCACGAATTGAACAGCGAGCACGACACGATGGTCACTTATAGTTCGTGGTTCGCAAGCCATTGAGCGAAACATTTACTTGACAAAAGCAACTATACTATAGATAATAGCAAGCATATAGTTGCTTTTGTCAAGTAAGGAGATGAACCTATGCTGTCTGAAAAGTCCGAAGAGAGGATTGGCGCTGTTCGGCACTTCAACCGCTTTTTCACCCGGCAAATCGGTGTCTTGCGTGAAGGGCTCCTGCACAGCCCCTACTCCCTGACCGAAGCTCGCATTCTGTTTGAACTCGCTCACCGTGATCACGTGACCGCATCCGACCTGTGCCACGAGTTGGGCCTTGATGCGGGGTACCTCAGCCGCATCGTGGTCCGCCTCGAACAACAAGGGCTCATTGAAAAAGTTCGTTCCGAAAACGACGGACGCCAACGCCTCCTTAGCCTCACCTCCGAAGGAGAGAACGCCTTCGCGCTCCTCGACCAGCGCTCACGTGACGAAGTGACAGAGATGCTGAACGACCTCAGCGAAGAGGACCAACAGCGACTGTTGAAGGCTATGCAGACCATCGAAAGCGTTCTCACTAAAGGACTCAAGTTTTCCGAGCCCTTTTTTCTCCGCTCTCATGAGCCTGGTGACATGGGATGGGTTACCTACCGTCATGGTATCCTGTACGCGCAAGAGTATGGCTGGGACGAACATTTTGAAGCGCTTGTGGCCCAAATCGTCGCCGATTTCATCAACAACTACAACTTTGAACGAGAGCGCTGCTGGATAGCTGAGATGGACGGTGAAATCGTCGGCTCCGTCTTTGTCGTGCAGAGCAGTGAAACGATCGCCAAACTCCGACTCCTCTTAGTCGAACCCAAGGCGCGCGGGCTGGGGCTGGGCACTCGCCTTGTCGAAGAGTGTATTCGCTTCGCTCGACGCCGTGGTTACCAAAAAATCGTGCTCTGGACCAACAGCGTCCTCGTGGAAGCACGACATATCTACGAGAAAACAGGGTTCAAACTCGTCGCCCAGGAAGCACATCGCAGCTTCGGTCATGACCTCATCGGGGAAACATGGGAACTGCCCTTGTAATGAGCAGGAAGCGGGAAAGTGTACTTTCCCTGCTGTCGATGTGTTAACGCTATCCTCTAAACCTTAACCATATAGTGGTACTTTCATACCAAAAATGGGCGATTTCAGCAAAAATGCACAAGCCACTATCGTACAATCGCGAGTGTATGACGATATACAAAGTCGTTTCATTCAATTTCATGCCAACTCAAATTGCTCACTCAAGTAGTTGGCGACCCGAAAGCTATTTCAGGACATACCAGGTGAAGAAAAGAAAGGATCAAAAGTATTTATGCGCAAGCAACGATCCCCTATCGCTCATTACCAGGGCTCGAGGCGCAGTCGATTCTCGCTTCTGCTACTGACAGGGCTCCTTGTTCCTGCCGTGCTAATCCTTGTCGCGGCGGCAGTTTTTGTTTTGCCGAAATTGAGTTCCCGTGCTGCTACCGCTACCAATGGCGACTGTACACTGATTGTCCCACCTGACCCATTAAGTGCACGTGGATTGTCGACACCATATCAATTGGTCGCGACTGATGCTGCAAATGGCCCTTGTAATGAGGCTAATGCAACGCAGGCAGCATTTGTGCAGGCAGCTGAGCTTGATCCTGTAACAGGAAAGATTGCTATTTACGACCCGCTTGTGGTCGACCAGGGCACCCAACCTGCTGCTGCTCCAGTAGTACCAACGCTCCCGAAAGGAGCTATCGTGGGTATCTGGTTCGGTTCCAATGGGAATAACCTGACATTGCAAGACTCAGGCGGCAGCCTGAAGGCAGGCAGATGCGTCAATGGGGCTAATGGTTCTCTCTTCGGTCAATTTGCTTACTGCAATGCTCCAAACTTCTTTCGAGCTGCCAACGAGGCTATCCTAAACGGGAAGCTCAAGGTTCCGCCATTAGGGAGAGCAAAAGATGACAGGACCTGCCCTTCTGTACGCGACTTCTCGGTTGTCGATATGGACCAGAGCGATAATGTAACAACTACTTATCTCGTGACTGCAAGCGGACAAACAGCGCAAATGACCGAGGCCAATAGCAATGCATTACCAAATGGACACCCACTAGCAAATGGTAGTGATAACCGCCTGCTGGCAGAACTCCTGGACAAATCGCTCGGTTGTACTCCATGGATGGCGGACAATCTCGCCAACCCAGGGGTTGTAGTAACGGCACTTCCGCTCAACGAACTCCAGGCGGCAACGTACCAGCGCGCCCCAGTGGCACTTGTGCCTAATAACGATCCAATGGTTGTAACAAACAACATGCCCGATATCAAAAAACTTAACGCCTACAGGGCAGGAGTAGACCAACCAAAGGCAGGCACTGCAAATTCTGCCAATACAACCGAGTATTGCGCTAATCTACGTATGATTGCCCCAAGGCGCCTGTTAGCTGACATGCGGTTCACAATAGCCAGCCCACCGCCTGATGCGACTGTTGCCAATTCGCTACTAACCTTTCTTGAACAACGATATGTCACGAGCTACGAAGAAAACGGCTTGAATTGTCTTGGATTACTCAAGCGGCCAGACCCGATCACTGTGACGAAAGATGCAAGCGGAATAGCTATAGATGGGAGCATCAACGGAGTGAAAAATGGAGAGCACGGTCGCGGGGATACATCGCCCAACTGTGTAATCAATGGCACTGTCTTGACGGGTTGCACAGGAACAACAAACATTAATGGGCGACCCTGTACTTTCGCGTTTGACGCTAATACAAGGCAAGTGCAGATAAAATGCCCTGCGAGCGGCAATCCCTAGGTTTTCATCGTTGGGCTAATGAAAGAAGCGCGGCCACAGTATTGTGGAAGCAAAAATGATATGCCAGGTTACCAGGCCAATGGTAATGAAAGCAAGCAAGATATGCAGAACACGCCAGTAGCGAATGATATAGCGGAAGAACTGCTCTCGTCGCATGGCGTGCTGCATATCTTGCAATTCCGAGAGATGCTCCTCAGCTCCAGGCATGAGTGCACCTGGACGATTGAGCGCACTTTTCTTGTCAGGAATGAAACGATAATGGGGAGCATTGTGATCCAACTCTTGTTGAGTTGGTTCAAGCGATATATACGCCAGGTCCCACGAGGCACCCAATGATTGGCCATTCGTGGTAAAAGGAAGACTGCCGGGCATTGGAATGTGCGTTGATATAGGCGCTTGAGATTGACTCACTACGATACCTCTATTCTCCTGAGTGTTATGCACAATGATTGCCCGCAGCTTCTGTGAGATCGATTCTACGCCATCATCTCCCTGCATAGTGAGCACCTTATCTACCTCACGGGCAATTAAGCGAGGCATAACATGATCCAGGATACGCCCGACATAACCACTTATCGCCAGGGCAACCATGCTATAGAGAGCAAGTGTACCCGAGATCATCGCAAAATGACCGAAAGAGTGCATAAAGAGCACAATCAGCCCCATTATTGCTAGAAGCACGTGCCATTGCAAGGAAGCATTGAGTTGACCTATAGCGCGCTTTCGTAGGCGGCGCCGTATGCTATAAAGCACCGCAGCAAGGATTAAAAATATTGTCCCTAAGACCGCATAGCCAAGGCCGGCCCAACTATCAGGTGTGGTATCGTAACCGGATCGACTATACCAAATATAAAAAGCTCCACTCAAACCGCAGACGAGGAGCGCGACCAAGAGCCTGAAACCCCAAGAGCTTCTGAGGTGGAAAAACAGCCAGGGATAACCCTTTTCGCCAGATCGCGAGGATTGGGTGTTAGTCGTTGGATATTCACGATGAGGGGCCGGCATAGACATATAAGCTGTTATTCTCCTCTCTCAGAACGCACCAGGCGCACTTTAATCCACATCATCATTGCGTCGCGGTGTAATCCTACAGGGCAGGGGGCAACACATGCTCCGCATTGATAACATGAGCGGGCGAAACGTGCTACCGGGGCGGAAATGGCGCCAGAAAGCGTCTCGCGGTTCAATACATCAATCGAAATAGCTTCAGCCAATGCAGGGCACGCCAGTAAGCACTCATTACAGCCAATACAGGCATGTATTTCCTGGGCTACCTGTGGAGCAGTTTTATGGAGGAGAGTCGATTTCATAATGGCACACTCACCTTTCACGCGATAGAGTCTTTTGCGCGCAATACGTTCATAATAGAAAATTGGTCTTCTCTGATTGTCTCTGCTCTGGAGGCGGGAAAGAAGATTTACGAGCTTTCACTGTGGGCATTTTTTCGCTGTAGGACCAGAGACTGCGTGTGACAGTACGTGAAGGGAGTGGTAACAAAATGGACTCAATATCCTTCCTTGAAGGTACTGCTATTTTCCCTGTTGAAGGCCTCGTATCTCTTTCCAAACCAGGCATGGTCGGTTGATCAGCGAGGGACGAGAGCACAACAAGCGTTTCCGCATGAAGGGTTTTCATATTTGCAATAGCACTTATGGTGGAAACTGATGTAGTTGATGAGCGTGCGACCGGGCTGTATTGGGCAGCACTGACTGTAGCATGCGACGGATGATGAGCCACAACAGGGAATGACCAAACAGATGGCATAGGATAATAGGCTGGTTTCACAACAGGTATTTTGCCTGAAGTGACCATATCCAGAGCAGCCTGTGATCTTCTTTGGGAGAAATATTTTCGAGCATCGAATTCTCCTTTGAGCAGGGCTTTTTTGATGCGACGAATTGAAAGGCCTTCATCAATGATGCTTTTAATGGCCAAACTATCGGGCTGCGCAGTACTGATTGAGAGATAGCCTACCAACCTATCACCGATGACAGTCATGCGACAATATTTATTTTTACTACGATTGGTGTCAATCGTCGCCCCTTCCAAGGTATGGAGGGGATTGCCCGCCGTTAACATAAAAAGATCCCCCACGTGAGTAGCATGCCAGGGGACTCCCATAGATTGAGTAGCTAATTCATGTTGTCCGGTCACCACGGCAGCGGCAGAGCGTCCTTGTAACACCGCGGCATACCACTGGGCCTGCGTCTCATATATGCCCGTCTGAGGATGCTTACGCGCGGCAACATCACCAACGGCATAGATGTCGCGCACACTGGTACGAAACTGCTCATCGACATATATGCCACTACCGTGCAACATGGGAGAAGTGCAGCGCTCCGCGAGGGTAGTGACGGGAGATGTACCGGTACATACCAGCACCAACTGACAAGGAATCATCTTATTGTGGTTTGTTACCACGCCAACGACGGAACCAACTCTCCCAACAATGCCAATAACCTCGGTCTTCAGTGCAATTTTTGCACCTGCGTTACGTGCGTTTTCCAATACCATTTCAGATGCGGTATGGTCAAGCATTTGCGACAAGAAGGATTCGCCACGGATCAGCCAGTGAACTTCGACTCCGTGGTGTAAAAGGCTCATCACTGTTTCGATAGCGTGCGCACCCCCTCCGATTACCACTGCTGATTCAACCCCATCAAGGCGTCGCCTTAAATCCAGGTAGTCCTGTAAACGGTGAAGGGTGAGTACTCCATCGAAATAACGTCCAGGCAGGTGTGCAGGTAGTCCATTAGGACGACTACCAGTCGCAATGATGAGCGAGCCATAACCAAAGGTATAACCACCATGTAAACCAAGAAACTTACCCTGAGCGTTGATCTCCTCAACTCGTGCATTGATCATACGAATGCGTTGGGTACGTTCGGTTCCCACAGGATAAGCCAGAAGTTGTTCCTGAGCAAGTCTCCCGATAGCAAATTGTTTGAGCGCAGGCGTATTGATGGTTGGATGGCACTGCTCGGTAATAATAGCTATACGTGTATCGGGTGCGAAGCGGCGAGCTTCGACAGCCGTAGTAAGGCCCGCGATACCATTTCCTACGATGACGATATCTGCCCACTCTGATGTATTATGCATGTTAACACCACGAACTAGGTTGAATGTAATTGACACATCGTTACACACTTGTGATTGTACGATAGCTTCTCTCCCATATTCGCATAGATCGTGCTCAGGTTGGTAGAAAAGTACCACGGTTGGGTTAAGGTTTATACAGAGAGCTTAGACCAGCCAGTAGGAGGGGTGATACGAGCTCAGCTGAGCAGATACCTTAAATGAATAAGCGACGGGTTGGCAAATACGTTTGCTCATAGATCGTGTTGTAGATCTCGACCGCCTGTGCGTCAGGCTCATAGTTCTGAACTGTGTGCCGGACCGAAGAGGCTGCTTCCTCGCCTGAGCGAAATATATTCGCACCCACGCCCGCGAGCAACGCTGCACCTGTTGCTGCTGCCTCAGTAATTTGAGGTACTTTGATCAGGCAACCGGCTATTTCTGCTTTGATCTGTAACAATAGTGTAGCTTGAGTAGTGCCGCCAATAACAGTGATTGCGGGGTGAGGTGGTGCGATGCCCAGGTTACAGAGC
>CATPCK010000418.1 GCA_955652655.1 uncultured Ktedonobacteraceae bacterium
GATATCTCGCTAGACTTTCGCTACTTCTTTGTACGGAAGACGATGTTTGTGAAATACTCGAATGCGTTCATTATCTTTCCGGGTGGATTTGGGACAATGGATGAGCTTTTTGAGGCGCTCACACTTATACAGACGAAGAAGGTGAGCAACTTTCCTGTAATCCTCTACGGTTCAAAATACTGGGATGGTCTTTTGAACTGGATTCGTGAGACGATGCTTGAGGAGGAAAAAGTTTTAGTAGATGATGTGGCGTTGTTGCGCATCTCCGATGACCCGCAGGAGATTTGTGATCTTGTTTGTGACGCCTATGGGGAGAATCATCACCTGGAAAAACAAAATCCCAATCGGGAGAAGTCAATTCGCTGACGCGTTTTGTATGTCCTGTTTTTCATACTGTAAAATAGCCACTCCCACCATTACCAGCAAACATCCCGTTAGTTGCCGGCCATCGAGATGCTGACCAAGCCAGAAATATGCAATAACACCGGCAGCTACAAGTTCCAGCATACTGGCAATGCCAACTCGAGTGGCATCGATTCGCCGCAAGGAGCCGAGCACGAGCGAAAAGGGGATGGCCATCCCAATAGTGCCCACCAGGAAAATGAGGAACAGGCGATTGGGCGTCCAGGTATTCGCCGGGATAGACCACGGCGGTTGAACGACTAACCAGAAACCGCCAGCGATAAGTGCGCCAAGGCCAGTAGTCGTCAGGGGAGGTATATCTCGCCCAACCCGTCTGCCAAGCAGAAGGTAGGCAATGTACGTCAGAATGGCAAGGGTAGCAAAGAGCAGTCCAATGCTGTCCAGACCATTCAGACTCAATCGCCAGACTCCGGTCACCAGAAGAATACCGCCAAAGGTCAGTACCAGGGCTACAAGTACATAGACAGAAGGTATGCGTCTGTACCAGATAGCCTCTCCAAGCACCATCCACGCCGATGCGCTGAATTGTATAACCAGGGCAATGGCAATAGGTAACCGGCTGATCGCTACGAAGTAGGTGAAAGTAACGAAAGCTAGCGATAGCCCAAAGGCGAACAACCAGCCGACGGAGCGGAGTGGGACTTTCAGTTCCTTGCGTCGACCGGCCAGGAGTACTACAAGCAAGCACACTCCGCCTATAAGCATCCTCATTTCGACCAACGTGATCGGCGAAACACCATCATCGAAGAGTAACCGTGAGAGCGTCCCATTGAAACCGAATAGCACCGTTGCAACCACGATCATCAGGTAGCCAACCAGGCGATACGTTGTGTTCCGCCTCTCACCAATCACATTATTGCTCCACCGCAGAGGCTACAAAAGCGATGGTTTGTCTGTTCACGTCCACAATGTGGGCACTTGATGAGGCTTGAGTTGGCTGAGGCTGAAGAGCCAGGTGTAGAGGTACTGCTGTTGTTTCCCTTATCTTTCCTGGTTGTATTGCTGCTATTGCTCCCACTCGTTCGAGTGTAGCGTCCATCAAGGATATCTTTGTACTCACGGCTCTCAGACCAGTTGATGCTTTCTCGAGCGCGCACGATAGTTAAGGGGTGACTGACAGGTGCCACCAGGAGCATCTTGTAGATACGATCAAGCAGGTTCGCATCAACAGCTTCATAGAGATCAGCCTGTTTTAGGAATTCCTGCGTATCTAATTGATTGCGCTGAAAGAGAGTACCACCTGCGAACTTCATCATCAATGAGAGCATTACCTGTGGATCCTGTACCACCAGTAGGGCGGCGCGGTCCCCTGTAAATTCTGACATGCGATACCACTCTAGCAATGCCGCTTCAAGAGAGCGCCCAACGACACGGCCAATTCCAAAAGTCACATCCCCGATAAGGGTCAGTATGAGCGTAATAGAAAGAGCCATCGTTCTGTAAAGAACATGTCCGCATTTAATGTGACCCAGTTCATGCGCGATAACAGCCAGGATTTCATCCTCATTCATCAAATCGAGGAGGCCACTAGTGACAATGACATAGGGATGAACATGGCCGCTGGTCCAGGCGTTGGGCAGGGGATTTTGCGCAACGTAGAGCTCTGGTTCGTGCATATCCAGGATAGCACATGCCTCGCGAAGCTGGATATATAATTGTGGGCATTGCGTCCTGGTCACACGAACAGTCTGAGCAACATTTTGAATATAGGCTACCCGCTCGGGAAAAAGCTCAATAAATTTACGAACGATTATATCAAGGCCAGGGACCTTTTGTAAGGCATTCAGTGCAGCGCGATCATAGGGGTGCTGAAGGACTGTAGCATCCAGTCCAGGGAAACGTCGCCGCACCTTAGGCTGAGCAGCAGACATATGTAGCTCCTTCTAAGTTCATGTGATTAGAGTTCGAAACTCACCATCACGCGGGGTAATCTCAATTTCGCTTCTGAGTGTGCCCAGAGCCTGATAGCCTGGGCTACAATCTCGTTATCACGAGGTTGATGTAATTTGTCAGGTTGTACTACGCGTTTTATCATTACCTGAACGTGCCAGATGCCATTTGCTCGTTTTAAACCAGATGGAGTTGCTACTCGTAGAAGTGCCGCAACACGGGGAGACTGCCGGTTGATGATCTGGAGAATATCTGACCAATGCTCACATATGATAGATGTAAATTGGTCTGCGAATTCATCGTAGCGAGCATGCGGTTTACGTTCCATGGAGTGCCTCCTCGTCTAACTCAAGGTGACTGGCATGAAATAAGTATACCATATCCCCACCAACACGTGTTTTAGGCGGCCTCCTCCCCTGTTGTGACATCCCCACTCCCCAATTCTCGTGCTTATTCAATCAGGGTTGGATACCGTCAGTTCTACTGCTGTTGCGGTAAAGACTGCCGCTGCGCCTGGTCACGTTCATCCCCTTCATAAGAGGATGGAATCCAGGTGGGCTCCAGTGGTAATTCCTCAGTGAGTGCCACATTTGAGGGAGCTAAGCGTACCGTGACAGCAAGTTCACTCTCGGCCTTTCCGCGGAACACACCGCGCGTTGGTGGCACATCGGCATAATCTCGTCCAACGGCGACACGAACATGCCGCTCATCCGCTAGCGTATTGTTGGTGGGGTCAAAACCAACCCAGCCGAGTTCAGGTAAATATGCCTCAACCCAGGCGTGCATGGCATCGTTGGTGGAACGCTCCTGGCTGCGGCCTTGCTGATACAGGTAGCCGCTGACATAGCGACATGGTATCTGTAGGTGACGTGCCAGCGTA
>CATPCK010000419.1 GCA_955652655.1 uncultured Ktedonobacteraceae bacterium
CCCGCCAGGGGGTTCATGCCGTACTCTTTGTAGAGGGCCTGCGTGGCCTCCATTTGAGCTTTCTGATCTTTGGCGTATTTCTTCTTGATTTCCGCTATTTGAGGCTGGAGCGCCTGTGTGGCCTTCATTGACTTCAGCTGCTTCATTGTAAGCGGGAAGAGAATCAGTTTTACGATCAGTGTCAGAACAATAATTGCTAACCCAAAATCGCCAAGAATGCGGTCCAGCACCATCAGCAAATTAAAGATGGGAAAAGTAAAGAGAAGATTAAACAAGTAACCTATTTGACCCACGGGCCTATCCTGCCTTCCTCGATCTAGTCAGCCAGGCGTTCTGGGACTGGATCATAAAGATTACCATGATAAAAAGGATGACAACGCCCGATGCGTTTAGCCGCCATCCATCCTCCACGGAAAAAGCCAAAACGTTGTATAGCCTCATACCCGTACTGAGAACATGAGGGTGTGAATCGACACGATGAAGGCAGGATTACCGACAACGTGCGCTGGTATACACGAATTAAAAAAAGAGCGATATATCTCACTGCTGTGACCTTTGCGTATTTTCGACGGCTCGTATCCCTTGATACCCATCAAGCCTTTGTTTGTTCCAATTCGGGTCCGAGAAGTCGCGCCCGATGCAATAGATTGCCAATATCCTGTTCAAGTGCATGGAGATCAGCAGTAGTAATTTGATTTCTCGCACTTAATACGATATCCCATCCGCCAGATAGCTTTGGGATATCAGGTCGTATCGCTTCACCGAGCAGGCGTTTGATATGATTACGCTCTACTGCCAGTTTCGAGATACGCTTGCTGACCACAAAACCAACACGCAGTCTTCCGACGTCGTTTGGTATCCATGCAAGGATAAGCAGCCGGGACGTCAAACTCCGTCCCTGCTGCCTTACCCGCTGAAACTCACTACTTTTGCGCAGGCGTAACGCACGGTTAAGTGCCACAACTGTCCAATATTATACGGTTAGCTTCCAGCGCCCTTTGGCGCGGCGAGCTTTCAGAACGCGGCGACCGTTGCGGGTCGACATGCGTTTCATAAAACCATGTTCGCGTAAGCGCGGAATGCGCTTGGGTTGCCATGTACGTTTCATGTCTTCCTTCTCTTTCCTCCACTTGAGATGTCCTGTAGATTATAGCGGTTAGAGGTACATGCTGTCAAATGTGTCAGAGAAGATAGGTACCACGCCAGTAGTGACTTGAAACTAAGTTTTTCATGATTACGGTGTTTTAAAGCGCAACAGCACGCGGCCAAGTTTGATTTCGTCGTTGTCGTGCAGTGGCGTCGGTGTCTTACCGGCGAGCCGCTGGCGATTGAGGAAGGTGAAGTTTGTGCTGTTCTCATCTTCCAGCATGTACTGGCCGTTATCGACAAAGATACGAGCGTGCAAGCGTGAGACACCACCTTCTTCGCCACCGTTTGGTGTGAGATCCACCTCGGGGAAGATATTGCTCACAGCATCCTCGCGCCCAATCACGATAGTATCTTTACCGCTCAGGTCGAATTCCTGGTTGTCTGCTTCAACGATCAAACGTGCCGACAAAGCCGCCGGAGCCGTCGCTATGGCGGGCTCGGGGGCAGGAACTGCTACTGGTTCAGGAGCGGGAACTGGAGGCGCAGCAGTCGCGGGATTTGCGGCCGGCGCACCCTGCAAACTCACCCCGCAGTTTGAGCAAAAAGCCTCGCCAGCGGGATTCTCTGCTCCGCACGATGGGCAGGTCTGTGTCCCTGTTGCGGTAGGCGCCGGTGCCGGTTGGCTGGCAGCAACCGCGGCGGGCTCGGGTGCCGCGCCAGTCAGTGGCTCGCCACACTCATCGCAAAAGGCTGAACCATCAGGATTTTCGTGATGTAAAGAACAATATACTACCATTTTACTCTATCCTCCTTAACCTATATACGATTAAGTTGCTTATTGGTTGAATTAGACGAGATCATCTAAGCGCTGCGTTAGTTTGCGCGTCTTGTTCCCAATTGATTTTACCTGGTCCTGTGAAATTTGCTGTCCCTGGTTAATTTGTTCAAGGGCTGCCTGGGTTTCCTGGTCGAGCACACGGGTGACATTGGGTGCCAGGCGCGTTGTTGCTTTACCGGTGCGCTTGTATTCGTCCAACACCCTGGTTACCAGGCGGTGAGCATTGGCCTTTTCGGCGAAATTCATTACAAGAGGATTGACCTGGGCCGCTTCGTTGGGATCCGTGGTGAACGTTACTTTAATATCATCGCGAATCCCTTCACCAACAAGATTGGCAATCGGAACATCGTAGGTGAGTTCGGCCTGCCCAATGCGGAAGAGACCTGCTGGACGGGGGTCGATCATCAATTCTACCAGTACCGACTGCGCGCTGTCTTTCTCAAGGTCCCCGAGCTGGAGAATGACCTGCCGGTCGGAGAGTACGGATGGACCAAAATCGCTGATGATGGGCAGCACTTTTACCGCTTTTTTCGGTGTCACACCCGCGGGTAGGCGCAGTGTGAGGGTGGCATTACGGATAGCCACGGCGACCGCGCTCTGGAACTGCTGCTCAAAGACGGTCATGGCATCTGATGGATTTCTAATGAACTCTGCGGGCATACCACCGCTCATTTCGCCGATGGTGTCCAACAAATTCTCGTCCCAGTCCTGGCCAATACCCAGAGGGTAGATCGAGATGCCGGCGGCCCGGGCGTCTCTCGCCAATTGACGACAGCGGTCGGAGTCGCCATAGGTGACGCCGTCCGTCAGGAGAATCATACGATTGATGGCATTCGGGATATTCCAACGCCGTAGTTCGTTGAGTCCCTGGATCATTCCGAGCGACATGGTTGTACCACCTGCGTCACGGATACGATCTATAGCGGCTTTCATACCGACAGGATCACGCGCGGGCATAGATGGGATGATGACCTGGCACGTGTCATCGAAGATGACGACGGAAATGTAGTCCGTCGGCTCTAAGCGATCGATGACCATCTTGACGGCCTCTTTAACGTTTTTGAGTTTTGCGCCTTTCATTGAGCCAGAATGGTCGAGTACCAGGGCAAAATTAAGTGGCATACGTACCTGTGCCATCAGTTCAGTAGGTTTAGCTTCTATCAACACATATGCCACCTGGCTTCCACCAGTGACCGGCATAAAATCCTTACCGACCTGATGTGCCAATGTTACCTCACCGGGCATAATGAGTAGCTCCTTTCATGCTTGGCTTGATGTAGTATATCATATTCATGTTAATGCACAAAAACCACGACGGCGCTGACATTATCTTCTCCGCCATTCTTATTGGCCGTTTCGAGTAACTGCGTACATGCCGTCTGCGGATCGGGGGCGTTATTTAATATGCTTTCAATCTGTGGGTTGCGCACCATTTCCCACAAGCCGTCTGAGCAACTGAGCAGGATATCTCCAGGATGTAGCTGCTGCTTGAAGATATCGACCTGTACATTCAGCTTGTCGCCGAGGCTGCGGAAGATCTGGCTGCGCTGCGGATGGGTGTAGACATCATCTGGCTGGATCAGGCCGCCCGCTACCAGTTGTCCCACGAGTGAGTGATCAGTCGTCAGCTGATAGATTTGCCCGGCGCGGACCATATAGGTGCGACTGTCACCAACGTTCAGGATATAGGCAAAGTCACCGACCACCATAAATCCTGTAATCGTTGAGCCCATATCTGTCTTGTCACGCTGGTTCACCTGGCAGATGGCGGCATTCGCATCCTCGATGGTGCTCTGCAAGAGCGTGGCCAGGCTATCTTCAGAGGCTTTCTCGACCGTTTCTCCAGCCTTTTCAGTGGCGAGCGGCTCTGCCAGCAACTCGCGTACCATGCGTTCTGCGATAATGTTAATAGCCATGCGGCTGGCTACCTGTCCGTTGTCGTGGCCTCCAAGGCCGTCAGCGACAATAAAGACCCCGACGGGAACCGCCTGAGATTCGTGGACCCGCTGCAGTACGAGGGCCAGCGTGCTATCTTCGTTAGGTTCACTGCGTCGCACGTCGCCGGCATCCGAATCGCAGGCTGCTAGCAGGTGAACGCCGTTGGGAAAAGCATTCTCGGCCGCCTGGACCTGTTCAATGGCATAGGTTCGACCCTGCTCGACAAAGGTGTTGACGATAGTCCCATGGAACGCGTTGGCGTCCGAATCACTATTTTTTGTGGCCGGATATTCGTGCATGGTGTAAGCCGCATTCTGCAATTCAGCGCCGCAGTCGATGCAGAACTCATCACCCTCACTATTCTGCTCAGAGCCACAATTCCAGCAGTGCTGGTAACCCTGGCGATCCGTCACGCTGTAGACATGCTGGTCTGTACTTTCGCTGATGACCTGCGTGATCTCATAGCGCTCGTGAACGGTGGTACCCACCGCCAGTACGGGGAAATCAGCGGATGCGATGGCCTGCATATCCTGAGCAGGCTGGGCCTCGTCTAGCTGACCAGGTGGTGTTTGTGTCACTCCGTCGTCTTCCTTTTCTTCTCTAGTTTGAGAGGTACTCTCCGGGGGAACTTCCCCTGCTGAGGCTTGCGCTGCCTGTGCATCGCTAGCTGTGGCTTCATGCGCCTCCGCGGCCGTCTCTTGCGCAAAGACATCTGGAGATGCTGTTTCAGGCGCAGGTGGCTGGGTCGGTATAGGCGTCGGCTCGTCAACCTGGGCCGGAGGCTGTGTGGCCGCCGCTGCTTCAACCGGCACAGGCGGCGGAATTGGAACAGGCTCAGCGTCGGCAGGCGGATTGATGATTACAGTTGGCATGTCTGTAATATCCTGTGCCGATTCATTCGCCGCAGGTGGTGCTACCGGTGCGGAGGTAGACGGCTGTGCTTGCGCGGTTTGCTCGCGTTCTAATTCTTGTTGCCAGCGGCGATTATGGTATTCTACCATCTGTTGCGGGGAAATGATCTGCGTCGGTGCAGAACTGATATCCTCGGCGTCCGTCTGCTCCTGAACGGGAGCGGAAACCTGGCTGACCACAGCTGCTTCGGGTATTTTCGTTGCTTCTACGCGCAATGGCTGCCCGCACTTTTTACAAAATTTGGCGTCGTCGCGGTTGGGTGCGTTACATGACGGACAGAGCATACTGTCCCTCCTTTATAATTACAACTATAATTGTCTTTGTAGTCGGATGGCTTCGGAATTGTTAGGGTCGAGCAGAAGCGCTTCATCTGTCTTCTGTCTTGCCTCAGTTTTTTTGTTCATTTTTTGATAACACGTTGCCATGGCGCTGTAAATGGTCGATGCGTCCGGGCTAAGCTGCCTGGCATGATCCAATGCTTTGAGCGCCGATTTCCAATCCCTCGTCTTCATGTAGGCTCGACCTAACTCGTACCAACCATCGGGTAGATTGGGTTCTCGCCAGGTTGCCTGGAGCAGTATATCGATAGCTGAACGAAGCTGATCTAATTCTACATAGAGATGGCCTAATGAGGTCAGGATGAGAGCGTGCTCAGGCGTAATTCTGAGGCCGTCCAGAAAGTACTTCTCGGCCTCTCTTTTGGATCCCTGTTCGTGCGCCGCCATGCCCAACTGGTAATAGATGGCGGGATCTCTGGGCGCTAATGGCTGCGCCCTCTTGAATGTTGCCATTGATTGAGGGTATAAGCCCAGGTCCCGGTAGCACATACCGAGTTGAAACAAGGCATCTAAAGCATCTGATTTGAGGCGAACAGCCTCCTCAAATTGTTCAGCGGCCATCCTCATGTTATCGGTGAAGAGCTTTTTATCTTTCTCTCTGGAAGCCTGCCCGTACTGGCGGTACGCCCGGCCAAGGTTGTATAGCACATCGTAGGATGGCTTGCCAAGTGACAGGGCCAGCCTGAATTGATTGACGGATTCGGCAAAGTTTTTGCTATTAAGGTATTGTAGGCCCAGCCGGTAGGCGGCAACAGGATCGCCAGCGGGTGCCGCGCTTCCAGCTACCGGTTTTGCGCGAATCGGCTGTGGGACAATCGGTCGTGACTGAATCGTTTGAGGCTGAACCGGCCGAGCCTGGATTGGCCGGGCCTGAATTGATCGCGATTGAATTGGCTGGCGAAGCGGCACCTGGACACGTGGCTGCGGTGGTACCGCTGTTGCTCCCTGGAGCAGAGGTTGTCCATCGCGCTTGCAGAATTTCGCGCCGGGCCGATTTTGAAAGCCACACTTGGGACAGATTAAGCCGCTAGACTGGACAAAAATGGTGGCATTTGATGACGACACAGCTGGAATCTGCACGGTGGCAGGTGGGGCATAATTGGGTAGGCATTGCTGCAGCGCTGTCCGCATTGCATCGGCGCTCTGGAAGCGCTTTGCCGGCTCTTGCTGCATTGCCTTGATAATTACCTGCTCGATAGGGCAGGCCACTGTATTGTTGACGCGCACGGTACGCAAGCGAGGATTCTTCGCTAAAATACTCCCTGTGGCAGGCGTCTGAATAGGGTCCGGTTCATAATTGGTGAGCAGGTGATACATCGTAGCCCCCAGCGAGTAAATGTCTGAACGGGCATCCGTTTGTACCAATTTTCCTGGATTCTGCGCGCTGCGCCGCTGTCCACGGTCTGTAATTGAGCCTAGATGCTCTGGGGACGCATATGAAATGGTACCCAGGTTTTCGGTATTGGTGCGTTTGTTCGGGTCAAAGCGGCGCGCGATACCAAAGTCGATCAATTGAACATCACCGCCAGGGGTGATCATGACATTGCCCGGCTTGAGATCACGCAAGATGATGGGTGGGTTGCGAGAATGAATATAGGCCAGAGCATCACATACCTGCATCATCCATTTGATCACATCCTCTTCGTTCAACGGCCCTTTATTCTCTTCGAGTATTTTGTCCAGACTTTTCCCTGGCACGAACTCCATCACAAAGTAGTAATTGCCGCGCTCTTGAAAGCTGAGCATAAACGAAGGAATACGTGGATTCTTGAGGCCAAACAGCAAATCAATCTCTTTATTGAAGCGTTCAATAGCAGTTTTGCGCTCTTCTTCGCTGGTGGTGGGATTAATCAATAATTCTTTAACAGCGCAGTAATTGCCTGGCCTATCTAAGAGTTCCACTTTATACACAGTGCCCATTCCACCTTCGCCTAGCACCTGCACAATCTTGAATTTTCTATCAAGGATTTCGCCTATTGGGAGAGCCATACGCCAGTTTTCTCCAAAGTTGCTTTAAAGAGCACTGATGTGCACCACCACGGCAGTTATATTATCTTCACCGCCGTTGGCGTTTGCGAGATCAATCAATGTATCGCATATTTTCTGAGGACTCGTTTTTTCACTAAGTTCTTTGAGTAGATCCTCGTTCCGTACCATCTCCCAGAGGCCATCAGAGCAAAGCAGGAGTGTATCACCGGGCTTTAAGGTCTGGTGGAAGATGTCTACTTCGATTGTTTTATGACCGGCACCCAGAGAGCGATAGATCAAGTTGCGCTGTGGATGAGTGTAGATATCCTCCGGCTCAATTTGCTTTGCCTCGACCAACCTGGCCACCAGCGAGTGGTCTTTCGTAATGGGGGTAAGTTGCCCATTGCGTAAGAGGTAGGTGCGGCTATCGCCGATGTTGGCAATGTAAGCCTGGCTATCGTGTATTAACGCAGCAGTAACTGTACACCCCAGGCCACGAGCAGAGGATTTCTGTTCACCGTAGCGCAGGATAGCTTTATTCGCTTGCTGAATGGCGGCTGTAAACTGGTCCTCTATTGATTGCGCCACAGGGGTCTCAGGTAATTTGACGGTCTTATTCGCTTTGACTTCCTGTGCCTCCGCAGCCGCCTTTGGGAAGGTAATGGTCTTATCCGGGTCGTCCGTCTCTGAAGTTGGGAGTTGCAGCTTGATGGTAGGTTGGTCTGGCAGAGGTTTGAAGAAGTTATCCATAGCTCTACTAATGGTATCTACAGCGAGCTTACTCGCGACTTCACCGGCCTGGTAGCCACCCATACCATCCGCGACAATAAAGAGACCACGATCACCGCCGTCCAATGATTCTATACGTTTATAAGCGCAATCTTCGTTTTGCTCCCGTTGTTTTCCGACATCGGTTTTATCAGCAGCAGTGAGTTTCAAATGCATTGATATTTCCTCTATATAACATAAGTATTTTTGTGTTTTCCATGCTCACTCAATATAACATAATTGTGTTTATTGTGACAAATGAAACAGCCTTGTCTGGCTTCTCTTGCTAGCTGACAAGACGTGAACAGCTTCATATAGCATCATAGCATATAATTGTCGCCTGAGTTTAATGGAACCTACTAATTGTACGTACCTGGAGGAAAAAAGTTGTTATTTCAACTCAACTTTCGAGCGTGGCTTAAAGAGCAGGCGCATAGCTGTTCCCTTAAAACTAAAAGCTTCCCGTAGCTTATTCTCCAGGTAGCGTTCATACGTAAAGTGTACCGCCTGGGTGTCATTGACAAAAAACACGAAGGTAGGAGGATTGACCTGTGTCTGGGTGGCATAGTAGATCTTCAGTAATTTGGTGCGCACAACGGTAGGATTATGGCGGCGTACGGCATCCTGTACAATCTCGTTGAGACGAGCGGTCGGGACTCGCAGGTAGCGCATATCGGTGATATGCAAGACCGTGTCCAGCAGCGACTGCACATGATAGCCTGTTTTTGCGGAGGTAAACACGATGGGAGCGAAAGGGATGAACTTCAAGCCCTCGGCAATAATACGACGATAGGCTTCGGCATTTTCAATCTCTGCTTTCGGGTTCGTGTATTCACCGCGGCGTTCGGCGCGCTGTTGTTCCTGTGCGAGGTCCCATTTGTTGACGACGACAACGACGCCTTTGGCCTTCTCCAGGATTTCTCCGGCAATATGGGTGTCCTGTGCCGCCAGGCCCTCGCTGGCGTCGATGAGCAGGAGCGCGACGTCGCAGCGTTCGATAGCTCGTTCGGAGCGCAACACGCTGAATTTCTCGATGCCGGGGCCAACCTTGCCGCGCCGGCGGATACCAGCCGTGTCGATCAGTATGAGTTTTCTATCCTTATACAGTAGTTCGGTATCGATGGCATCGCGGGTCGTGCCGGGGATTTCGCTGACGATCGAGCGTTCGACGCCGAGGATCGCGTTAAGCAAGGAAGATTTACCCACGTTGGGGCGTCCTACAATGGCAATGCGTGAGACATCCTCGTCATCTTCGTCTTCCGTCTCCTCATCTTCGGGCGGCAGGGATTCTACGATAACATCGAGCAGGTCACCAGTGCCGGTGCCTTGAGTGGAGGAGATGACAATTGGTTCTCCGAGGCCGAGGCTGTAAAATTCGACGGCATCCTGGCGGCGGGCCGCGTTATCCGCTTTGTTGGCAGCCAGGATGACGGGTTTCTCTGCGCGGCGCAATAAATCCGCCACTTCCTCGTCCGAGGCGGTTATACCAGAGCGAGCATCAACCATAAAGACGATGACATCGGCCTCTGCGATGGCCAGTTCGGCCTGGGCCTGGACATGCTTCATAATATTGCCTGGTTGGCCGGTCAAGCCGACCTGGCCCACGGGAATATCTGAGCCGAGTTCGAGTCCGCCTGTATCGATCAGGGTAAATTCGCGTCCGTTCCAATCGGTATCCCCGTAAATGCGATCGCGGGTCGTACCGGGTAAGTCTTCAATAACGGCGACACGTTCGCCGATCATGCGATTAAAAAAAGTGGATTTACCGACATTTGGCCGGCCAACAATGGCAACAAGTGGTTTCATAATAGACCTCCCCACCCTGTATCATAAATAGGGCACCCATTTCGTAACGGGTGCCCCTTTGTTCAATCCGTTTCTTATTGTGTAGTGCTTCATTATAGCACATTATGGGTTAATTGAACAAAGTTATGGAGTCTCTAGCAAATGACAGCTCTGGAGGCTCTTCTTTTCCCCCAAAGCTGTCATTCGCTAGCAAAGTCGTTTTATAGTAGCGATTTAGGATACGCGCTCGTGGGCGTAGACTGGTGTGCACCACTGGGCGCGATAGTCGGAGGAACGACCGCGCACGACATCGTTGTAGAGCTGCTGGATAGCGCTGCTGATAGGTCCAATTTTTCCATTGCCAACGGGGCGGTGGTCCACGCTGATGATGGGAGCAATCTGTGCCCCTGTCCCACACATGAAGATTTCGTCGGCTACGTAGAGCTCGGTACGGTCTATTTGCCGCTCGCGGGTGATACGGCCAAGTTCGCGTCGTGCCAGTTCTATCACCGTATCGCGGGTGATGCCGAGGAGTATGTTCTCGGTCGGTGCCGGGGTCGCAAGTTCGCCATTGATTACCAGGAAGATGTTTTCTGCGCTGCCTTCCGAGACATGGCCTTCGTGAGTGAGCATGATGGCTTCATCGAAGCCGTTCTGCATGGCTTCACTTTTGGCGAAAGCTGAATTGACGTAGGCGCCACTAATTTTGGCGCGCGCGGGAATAGCGTTATCGTCGATCCGCCGCCAGGACGAAACGCCAGCACTCATTCCATTGGTATCGATGTAGTTCCCCACGGGTTCTGAGGTGATAATGAAGTCGTCCTGGAGACCATGCAGGCGTACCCCGATCGTCTGGTCGGCTTTGTAGGCAACCGGGCGGAGGTAGACGTCCTGCCGCTGTCCATTGCGCTGAACGAGTTCAGCGCTGATGTCTATCAGTTGGTCAACTGTGTAGGGGAGCGATATCTGAAGAATGGCGCACGAGCGCATGAGCCGCTCGTAGTGTTCACGCAAGCGGAATAAGTAGACTTGCTGCTCTGATTCGTTCCAGTAGCCTCGAATGCCTTCGAAACAGCCGGTACCATAGGCAAAGCCGTGTGTGCGTACGGAGATCATGCCACGCTCGATGGGCACGAACTCGCCGTTCATGAATAGTTCTTTTGTTTCCATATTGTGTGCGGCAAGCAGCGTCTTTGCTACCTGCCTTCCCTCCTTATCTTGTTTCTAGTCTATCTCAATGTTATCACATGCGAGACCTGGTGTATGAAAAGGGAGAATTACGGGGTACCTGGGATCAGGGACCCGCGTCTCCCCGGCAAGGAGCCTTGACTCCTGCACTACCATTCCCGTGTTGCTCACTTGATCTACACTAGAAATCTGGAACGGAACGTCGTTGCTCCTTAAAGAATCTTTTTGCCAAGAGCCGAAAGTACCAGTTCGACCGCGAGTAATGCCGTTGCATTTTCGCGGTCGAGTATAGGATTCACCTCAACCACATCCATCGCAACCAGTTTGCCCGAATCTGCGATAAGTTCCATTGCGAGATGGGCCTCACGATAGGTCAGACCACCACGCACCGGGGTGCCAACGCCTGGAGCTTCTTTTGGATCCAATGCATCCATATCAAGACTGAGATGAATGCCATCGTTCTGTTGTCCAGCGATGGCTATGGCTTGTCGCATGATTTCGGAGATACCCAACTGATCAATTTCTGACATAGTGAATACGTGAATTGAGTGCGCACGGAGCAGGTCTTGTTCAGCGGGGTCAAGGTCGCGTGCGCCGACGATGACGATTGTTTCTGCATGAATTTTAGGCTGCCAGCCTCCTACTGTGGTCAGGGTGCTGTGTCCTATGCCCGCCAGGGCTGCCAGGATCATGCCATGAATATTGCCCGAGGGGGTTGACTGATCGGTATTGAAATCAGCGTGAGCGTCGATCCATATCACTCCAACATTCTTGTGTACGTTCGCAACTCCCCATACTGAGCCAAGTGAGATGCTGTGGTCACCTCCGAGAACGAGGGGAAATTCGCCTTCTTGCAGGATGGAGGTAACGATAGTTGATAGTTCTTTAGAGACGCGTACGATTGGTTCAAGGTATTTTAATTTGAGATTGCCCTGTGGTTGAATTTCGGGTTGGGGAATTACCAGGTTGCCCATGTCCTTGACGCTATGGCCAAGGCTGCGTAGTCGCTCGTTAATTTCCGCGTAACGAATGGCGCTTGTGCCAATGTCAACGCCGCGTCGGTCGGCACCCAGGTCCATTGGTGCGCCAATCACACGTATTCGCATGTACTATGTATACCTCCTGTTCATCGTTGAACAGTACTATAATCTGACTTTATTATAGCTGGTTGCGTGCGTGTTTGTCCATCTCTGTTTTGAGTAGGAACAGGGTTGTTGCAAAGTCTCTGTTTGCCGCCTTCGGCGGCAGGGAGATGGGAAGAAACAGCCCTATGAGTAGGAATTATGCTGCTTGTTTCGCCGGTGGGAGAAGTTGTACAATAGTTTGCAAGGTTCACCTCCCTTATCGTTTTATCCATGAAGCTTCAGAAAGTGAGGCATTACGTGCGTTATCATATATGGTATGTACATTCGCGACGATCATCAGCCCCCCTCCTATTTCTCAGTGTGCTGCTGGTGGTGCTTGCCGCTTGCAGTGGAGGATCAACAACTACACCTTCGACAACGAATGGGAGCCCTGTACCGGCATCCAAGCAAGTATTGCGTTTCCCTAATGTTGGTATTTCCGATAGCGCTTCCCTTGACCCGGCATTAGGGCCAGATGCGAATACAGCTCAGATCGTTGGTATGATTTATAGTGGGCTTGTCAGATCTGATGTCAACTTAAACGTCATACCCGCCCAGGCCACATGGGATGTATCGTCTGATACTAAGGTCTATACCTTTCATCTCAAATCAGGGATTACTTTCTCAGATGGAACACCGGTTACCGCGCAGACGTATGTGTACACGTTGACGCGTGCGCTTTTGCCGGAGGTAAAATCGGGGATAGCCTCATTCTTTGAAGGTGCTATCGTTGGTGCAGACGCTGTCAGCGCTGGGAAGACAAAGACCCTGGCGGGAGTCAAGGCGCTCGACAATTCAACTTTGCAAATTACGTTGACGCATGCAGCCCCATACTTCCTGGAGGTACTGACCAACTCGCTGTATTTCCCATTGAATAAGACGGTGATCGACCAGTTTGGGCAAGGCGACTGGCCCAATCACGTGGCCGGTTTGGGAGTGGGGACAGGTCCATTTATGGTGAAGGAGTGGGATCATAAAGTAAAGATGGTTCTGGTTCCTAATCCTCATTACTACGGCGCAAAGACGAAGTTGTCGGAAGTGGATATGTACTTCGTGACCGAACCCACAACAGCTTTCAAGTCATACCAGGCGAAACAGTACGATTTCATCTGGAATATCACTCCGGATGACCAGCAAATTGCGAAGGGCCTACCCGGCTTCGTCAGAAAGTCCTTGCTGGAAACAGACCTGCTCTTCTTTAATAATAAGATGCCCCCGTTTAACAGCGCAGTGGTGCGCCAGGCCTTTGCCTACGCCATAGACAAAGAGACTTTAGTTCGCGCGATTTTCAAAGATACGGTGATCGTTGCGCCGACGATCATTCCACCAGGAATGCCGGGCTACCAGCCCGGCTATGCCGGTATACCATATGATAAAGAAAAAGCGCGATCCCTCATGCAATCGGTGTATCCCGACGTCAGTAAGGTGCCACCAATCACCTTGTCGTATCCGACTTCGCAGATTACTCCAGTGGAGGCTGCTGCTCTACAGCAAATGTGGCAGACAGCGCTGGGTGTGCGCGTCAACCTGCGCTCAGTAGACCTGGTGGCGTATAATACTGAGACAACCCAGCACACGGTACAATTTGGCTCTACGCAGTGGGGCGCGGACTTCCCAGATCCGTATGATTGGTTGGCATTGAACCTGACGACGAACGCGGCAAATAACAACGGTGAATGGAGTAATCCCACATTCGATCAGACAATCGCCCAGGCGGAACAGGCAACTGGGGATCAGCGTATCAGCCTCTATAACAAGGCTGAGCAGAGCGCTATTTCGGATGTTGGCTGGCTGCCTATTGATCACCAGGCCATGGCGGCAGTTATTCCATCCTGGTTGCATGGTTTGACTCTGAATGGCAATGGCCTCTACTTCGGGGATTGGTCTAACGTTTACATTTTGCAACATTGATCATTACTCTGTTGAGGCAGGTCAATAGTTTCCAGGGCGACCGCA
>CATPCK010000420.1 GCA_955652655.1 uncultured Ktedonobacteraceae bacterium
GCTGAGGAGTCGGGGCGAAGCCGCGTGCCTGGTCTGGACTAAAGCCATCCTGGCCAGTCAACGTCACCGTAAAGCCCCAACCTGATCCTGGTTGTCCACCCAGGCTGGAGGTTGGCACACTGAAGGTGATGAAGCGCGAGATGGCATTGGCGCTGATAGCAACCGTACCAAGTGTGTTGTTATGTGCGTCTATGTAACGCTGTCCAAACCCTTGCACTTCGATAAGCCTGCTCCAAGCTGCGCTCGAGTCAATCGCGTAATTGCGTTGCGGGAAGGACGCGGCCGTCGAGGTATCACTTGACGCTGCACCCGGGTTATGCACGTAGACATCCACCAGTTGAGCCCCAAGTGGGCTACCAAAAGTTGGTGACAGGTCGCGAGTCTGCAACTTGAAGGTAACGGTCGAACCATCAGGACTAATGATGACGCGGAACGCCTGTATGTCGAAAGCTCCTGCATGGAAGTCACTAGCCGTAGGATACGCGTAGTTCCCAGGGCCGTTATCGTCGTTGGAGGGGTCTGTGACATCAAAGACGACCTTGCCAGGGGTAAAGTCGAAAAAGATGGTTCTCTGGTCGTGGGCAGTGGCCCCGGTAGGGCTAACAGCTACGGTATTCAAAACAGTGTTTCCACCTGTGATAGGGACCGACACGCTGAAGGAGCCATCGGGCCTGGTTGGCGTGCTGACCACCGTAGTCTGGCTGTTGTTATCGGTATTGGTGGCTGCCACATAAATGGTGTTGCCAGGGACCGATGTACCGGTAACGGTTACCGGGGAACCATTGACCCCTGATTTATCCGGTGGCGCAGTTACCGTGAGGCTGGTTTGCCCCTGCTGGTGAGCCACATAGCGATTGTAGGTATCGGCCGGCCTTTCTAGCAAGCTGTTTTTGGTGAGGTCAACAAGGAGACGCACATACACGCCAGCGGACCAGGTAAGAGGCGCCGCAGAGCCAGCGGGATGAACGTTCTGGAAACCAATCGAGGCGACAGTCGGATCTGTGCCGTAGGGCGAAGGAGCAAGGTTGGGCAGTTCCCAATCTTGTTCGGGGATCAGACCTACGCCCGAGGCAAAGTTTTTCATGGTGGAGAGTAGTGTCAGTGCTGTAGAGGTCTGGCCGTTGGACACATCGTACTCGCCGCGCTCCTCTGTGAGCACCGGCCAGAGATGTCCGGTACCTTTTCCAGAAGGTGCCCATGGATGGCCATCGGAGGCACCGTCACCATAGCCGTCTCCGTTATAGCGGTGCCAGCCTGCTCCACTCGTGGTGTCGGTCTTGATGGTTGCATCAACCACGGGGAGCGACTCAGTAACCGCCGTATCGTTGAAGGGTTTGAGGCCAAGGCGCACCAATTCCAGGAAGCCCGCGTCGATGACGGAGCGTTGATCGAGCGTTGGGCCGCCATTGCCTACATTATAACTGATTGCCGCGTTCGGATCACCCGTCTTCGAGAGGCGAATAAAGTAGGGATGTGAGGCCAGAGGCCCATTGGTGGTAACAGTCCAGCCCTCTATGGAACGCTGCCAATCGTCGGCTACACCCAGCCAGACCTGCGCGCTCTGCGTATCGCCGTTGACCTTAGCGATATCGGCCGCCGCCACCAGGCCAGCAATCTCGGCCGATATTGTAGATGGCGAGTAGCCACCCTGCTCTTCCCAGCGTTCGGGGCCAAATGATGGTCCATGGCTTATGACAAAGTTCGCCGCTGCCTTGATGTGGTTCTGGTAGAGGCTATGATCTGTCATCCTCAGCTGGTAAGCCATAATGATGGGGTAGCTGGCCTCGTCGAGCTGCGTATTGAAAGAGTCGGGCGCAACCTTCCCGTTCAGCAAGCTATTGCGGGGCATCGAGCCATCAGCCAGCTGCTGGTTATTAAACAGGAAGTTCACAGCATCGCGCGCCGTCGCAAGGTCGCCGTCAAGCAGGAGGCCAGTCCATGCTTCATAGAGGTCGCGCGCGAAGACTTCGCGGTATGAACCGAAGAAGGTATTGTTTGGGTCTCCGGCTGAGATAGCCTGTCCCCATGGCGAGGCAAGGCTTGCTACTATGGCACCAGGGAAGGTCTTATCCTCGGATGCCTTCACCACGTTAGCGCTTAGATAGTATTCACTTACAAGTTGGTGCCACTGTTTGCCAGTCGCACCTTTAAAATGGGGTGGAGGAGCGTTCAACCCATTATCGTAAGTGTCCCACCCGGACTCATAGCTCTTCTGGAGCTGGCTAAATTGGGTAGCGAGCGACGCTTCTGCTGCGCTAACGGCGGCAGACTGGCTTGTACCGAATCCCAGTGCCAGCTTGAACATGCCGCCCCGGGAGATGTTCGCCTGGGCCGTTTGTACCAGGTTGCCATTGTTAGCCTGTGTATAAAGAGCCGTGAGGTTGTGAGAGGCGTCGAGTTGTACCAATCCGTCGCTCGGCTGGCCAGCGAAACCGTTGCTCACCTTAGTAAAGGGATTCGAGGCATCGAGTGCACTATAGACAGGCACAGCATAGGTCCTATTGACAGCGTTGCTTTTCGTGACGGTATCGAAGGCTAAAGGCACGGTGTGACCGGTGGAGGTATCGATCGTACCATTGTCGCCACCGCCGTTCCCACTGCCACCACCGCCATTGCCATTGATACTGGGATCGTAGCGCACATAAAGTTGATAGGCGGACAGATCGCCAACGAGCGCTATGAAGTGGACATTCATGACCAACGTGTTTTGATCAGGATCGGTCAGGTAGTCAGTTACGATGCGATACTTTCCGCTTTTGGCGGTTGTCGTTACCTCGCAGTCAAGGGCGTTAGAATTCTTGCTGAGCGACTGCACGGTATAGGTGGTATCGCGCGTCTGCAAGTCGGTGAAGGTACTGCCATCTGTGACGATATACTGGAGGGTCTCGACGTTAGTATTGTCAATGGTGGGGTAGTAGACATCGCTGAGGACTCCATTTGCAATGGTGAACCAGACTTTGGAGGTCGTATTGCGAGCGGTGCCAAGACAATCCTTGCGTGCGAGGTCGAAGTGGGAGAGCGTTCCAGGGCCATCAGGAGCGGTGCTCGCAGGCAAAGCCGCCGATGCACTGAGGTGCGACGCTATTGAGAACACCGTACTAAATAGAAGTGCCAGAAGTACGAGAACGATGGGGGATGCAGTGCGCCAACGGATGTGCGAAAAAGCTGGGGTAGACATACAACGTATCTCCTTTGACTCGTTCGAGGCTCCCGGTGAACCTGCCTGGTAGTTAAAATAACATACAACATCAATTATCATATATTACCAACAATAAAGATAGGAGAAACCCATGTATTTTTGGTGGTGAAATTGTTGAGATAGCGTTGCGAACAGTTCAGTAATGTGGATATATCTATTGCCCACCTATATAGAGGGCGCAGCAAGGGAAGGGACGCGTGCAGCACAGGAGGTTTTGCAAGATTACATGTTGGCATGAAAAGACACGAAGCGATCACAACGTTTACATGGTGAGATGCATTACCTGTCCGCCGGGAGTTGATTCGCCGTTGGTGTGCCGCGGGTGAATCTCCTGCACCTCTGACATCTGCTCCTCTGCAATAACGGTGTCCTGGGGATGCAGTTCCTGCCAGACGCGAGCGATTGCACCCGGTTCCCGGTGCCGATAGATAAAGCGACATTCAATGCTGGCCTCTTCTGCCAGGTAGTTTGCTCTGCCCAGGTCTTTTCTCGCCTGCTCATCGTTCAAGTGCGGCTCAATCATCCTGAACAGTTCCGGTTTGCGAGTAGAGTCGCGTTGTCCCAGGTACAAGAACACCACCGGCTTCTTGCCAGGATTAGTAATTGCCGATTGGATGACCGCTTCATTATACCGGCTGCCAGCAGAGAGTACTGCCAGAACAGCGCCGGGGAAATTTTTCTCAACCCCGGTTACCACTACCGGGATGCGTCCCTTTCTCTTATGCAGCGAATAATTGGTGAAAGCGACTGCCATGCCCAGGAGAGCGACCGACCCACCGAAGGCCGTTGCCAGGGGCTTTGCGATCAGGTTCGTTGACCACGCTATCAATACGAGAAACGTCGTGAGAATGCCCAACCAGAAATTGATTGTCGATCTCGTCCAGCGCCCTTCCGGCTCCGGCCTCTCAGCAGGGTTTGCTTGCTTTTCCTCCGCTGTTTCTCCTGCCTCTAACGCCTTCTCAGCGTCGTGTTCATCTGCCGTATCCTGTACACCTTTTTGAGCAGGGCCTGATGTCGAGGATAGCTGCTGACGAGCGTATGAGTTTGCATGCGATGCAGGTCTCGATGCCAGTAAGCGCCTGTACTTGCGTTGACGATAGCGCACAATATCCATACCCAGGCATGTCAGGGAGAACGCACCCAGCAAACCAAAAGCGTACATGTCACCGAGAATATTGATATTCCCTCGTACTGCCAGCAGCACCAGAATGGGAACAATGGTAGAGAGCGCTATTGAGTAGTGCGGGGTACCTCGCAATTTGTTGCGCTTCAAAATAAATTGGGGGAAGAATTCCATGCGTGAGAGGGCCAGGAACACGTGATAGGAACCAATAATCGCGGTATTGCTGGCGAATACCAACAACGCACTGGCGCTGATCGCAACCTCCGTCTGCAAAAACACGCCTCCCCAATGGCCGCCCAGCAGCGAGATGATCTGGCTCGAAAGCACAGGATCGGCTGCCGCTTTAGGCAGGAGGAGCGTGGACAGCACAGTGAGTAGTGGGCTGGTCAGGCCAACTGTCAGGATGACCAGGAAAAGCGCGATTTTGCCGACACCCCTGCGCGGAAGCTTCATGACAGGAGAAAGCTGAGAAATACTTTCTAACCCCGAAAAGGCGAGAAACGATCCCGCAAAACCAACGAGCAAAGCAACGGGTGTCAGAGCCTTTCCGCTGAACATCTGTGGGAAGAGCGCCAGGAACTCCGGGAAGGAGATGTGGGTGAAGACGGTCACAAGAATAGCAATGTCACTGAAAAAGGCGATGACGGCCCCGACCAAACTCACCTTGGCGCTTTCACTGACCCCTACCCAGTTGAGAATACCGAGTAGAACAAGGGCCACGATAGTAATCCACAAGGTAATGCTCAGTCCGAGAAACGCCGTCTGGGGACCAAGCGCGGGAAGCACCACACTCAGGTAGAGTATGCCTGAGAGGCAACTGATCGCCGCTGTAAGGAAGTAATCAACGAGAATGAACATACCACCTAACGCGCCGAACCAGTGATTGAGCGCTCTTGTCGCCACAGTCACGACACCACCGCCTTGAGGAAAGCGATACGTAACCTCGACATATTTGAACGTCAGCAGAATAAAGACGGTCATCGTTAGCAAGACGAAGAAGCCCGCCAGTTTTCCCACCGTTCCATAGAGAATACCCGGAACATAGTAAATGGAGGTGCCAATATCAGCAAAGACAACCGCCCAGCAGAGAAGTGGGCCAAGTCTCTGTTCTTCGTGCTGTTCCTGACCGCTTTTTGTTGAGGTCGCTGTCCTCTGAGCCATAGTCTGAGCACCTTCCTTCCCAGTATCATCTCCTCACCTATCGTGGATAGGATTGAGCATGTTTCTTTTCTTGCTACTCTTGTAGCATGTAGCCTTTCTTGTCAACCCCCTTGTCCAGTGGCCAATCCGTAGAAAAGCAGGACAGCACCGGCGATCAAGATCAGGGCGATCAGTACCAGACCGAAGTTGTGAAGCAGGCTCAGGCGCTGATTCTTCATAATCGTCCGATGATTACCGACCAGCAGGATGGCGATGATTAGCAGGGGAGCAACGATGGCAGCGACAATGTTCGACCAGAAAATCAGTTTGATGGGATCGACACGCAAGAGCGTAATGACCATGGCAGCTACGGTAGCCGCGGTGAGCACGAGGTAGAACCCCTCGCTCTGCCAGGGACGCTTGGCGAGCGCGCCAGGCCAACCAAAGGACCCCGCCACTGCGTATGATGTGCTCGCGAGCAAGACTGGGATCGCTACCATGCCGGACCCGATGAGGCCGATAGCAAAGAGGTAGCGAGCCAGGGGTCCTGCGAGCGGTTCCAGGGAGCGCGCTGCGTCGGCAGCCGTGTTGATGCTTGCGTGGTGCACAAACAGGGTCGAGGCGGTTGTGATGATAATAAAGTAGGCCACCAACTGGCCAGCGACGGCACCACTCCCCACGTCAAGCTTGATAGTGCCCAATTGCAGCTTGAGCGAGCCTTCCCGCTTCTCCTCGATTTCGGCCTGGGCTTGCCAGAACATAGAGTAGGGGGAGATGGTCGCTCCCAGGAGCGCCACGGCACTGCTGATGCTGGTAAAGTTGAACCCCAGTTGGGGCACAAAGGTACGCACCAGCACCGCCCCCCAGTTGGCATGGGTGAAGAAGGCGGCCAGGATGTAGGCGATGAACACAAAGCTCATCGTGAGAAAGATCTTTTTGAAGGACTCGAAGCTGCGATAGACCGTCAGGTACCACAGCACCAGAGCGACCGGTATCACAAACCAGATCCACGTGATGCCCGTGATCAGCTCGAAGCCACTGCCAACTGCGGCTAGATCGGCTGCAATTAACGCGATATTGCTGATCACCAGCAAGAGCGAGACTGCGATCGCCACCGGGCGCCCATAATGTTCGCGCATGAGTTGCGATAACCCCCTCTGGCTGATGCGCCCGATTTTGGCGCAGGCAAACTGCACCGCATAATAGAGCGGCGTTGTCAGCAGCATCAGCCAGAGGTGCCCGTAACCTGCATTCGCACCATCGATGGCATAGGTAGTGACCGCCGATGGGTCATTCCCGGAAGTCCCTGAGAGCAATCCCGGGCCGATCACCCGCAAGAACGAGCTACGCGGACGAGGCGCGTGAATGTCGCGCTCCATCTCCCGCAAGCCTTCCGTCGTGGGCATCTGCTGCTCCACCACGTCCAGCAGGTCATCTTGCGGTCGCCCAGGTTCATGCGGCAAGGTTTGCTGTCCAGGCTTAGTGAGCGACTCCAATTCTTCCTCTTTCGCATCAATTATGATCGTTCCGTTTGATTTATCGTCCGGAACCTTCGAGTTCACTGTTTGAATGCGATCAGCCGGTATTTCGAGTTTCTTTTTAAAGAGCACTCCCTTGGCAACCTTAATGGCTTCGACGTCGCCTTGCTGATTCCTCTCCACGTCCGTGACCTTCGCCGGGCTCACGTCCTGCTCACCCAGATCCCCTTCTGTGGCCTCTACCTTCATTCCTGGCACAATCTCCTGGTCGTCGTTCCTACGATTCTCTCCTGCCATATCTCCTCAATCTCTAGCTCTCACCTTCCCTCGTGTCAGATACGCTCCGTCACCTCTTCATGGAAAGCTCCAACGCCTGCGCATGATAGAGACGAATTGGCACATCTCAAGAGGCACAGGCATACAGGAGGCATAACTGATTATTCACGGGGTTTTTTTATTA
>CATPCK010000421.1 GCA_955652655.1 uncultured Ktedonobacteraceae bacterium
ACATGAACAACATACTCTGACCATCCGTAGGGGCCGATTCATCGCGCCCACAGCCGCTTGATCGGCCCGCACCAGATGTTCCACTATCCGGAGTATTTTGTGAAACTGCATAATCAGGTGCCAACAGTTCATTATTAATTATTGTAACAGGAACCGAAATGCTTGACGCCTCAATTAATGAATGGTACGATAATCAAACAATCATGTGATTTGTCCAAAATATAAGCAACCACTCATAGGTCAGGCTGATTCAAACAACAGCGCCTGCATTAGAAGGTTCATTGGAAGAAGTAACTCCCTCATGAATGAGCATGTTCAAGCAGCCGGATTGGAACGTCGCAGGGAAGACTATGGGCTCATCACAGGCCTCTCCCACTACGTGGATGATCTAAGACCACCGCTTGGACGACCTGCTGTGCTGCACATGATTGTCGTGCGCAGCCCTTATGCTCACGCCGCCATAAAACATATCCAGCTCGACGCAGCGCGGTCACTGCCGGGCGTCATAGCGGCATTTGAGGGCGCGGAACTGGTGAGCGACATGCCTCCTTTTGATACTATTCCGCTGCCGGGACTCAGAAAACCAGAACGCAGGCCACTGGCCGTAGACCATGTTCGCTACGTGGGGGATCCTGTGGCGGTTATTGTAGCTGAAACCCTCTCCGCCGCTGAGGACGCCCGTGACCTGGTCGAAGTTGAGTACGATCTGTTGCCTGTGGTGACTGATCCGGAAGCAGCCCTTGAGCCAGGAGCGCCTCTCCTTTACAACGAGCTTGGCTCGAACATCGCCTTCTCACAAGAATCGGAACATGGCGATGTTCAAGCAGCTTTCGAGAACGCTGATCACATCGTCCGCCTGCGCGTTGTAAACCAGCGCCTCGCACCTTCTTCCCTCGAACCGCGTGCTTGTTTGTTCGATTTCGACCCGTCCAGTGGCGAACTTTCAGCCTGGGTGTCATCTCAAGCAGTCTTCCAGGCACGTGACACGCTGGCTAAATTTCTCGCTATTGATCGCGGTCGCATCAAGGTACACAATGCCGAAGTAGGGGGCGCCTTTGGTGCCAAAAACAACTTTTTAGGTGAAGAGATTGTCGCCGCCTTACTGGCGGTGAAGTTTGCACGACCTGTCAAGTGGATTGAAAGCCGCAGCGAAAATTTGCAAGCCCAGTCGCAGGGACGTGGCCAGGTCAACTACATCGAAGCCGCCTTTCAGGACGATGGCAAGCTACTCGGCTTGAAAGTACACACCATAGCTGATCTTGGCGCCTTTCTCGCCTTCGCTACCGTAATGGTACCTACCCGCACACCATCAATGCTGTGCGGCCCCTACCAATTGCTGGCCGTGGAGAGCCAGGTGACGGGCGTTTTCACTAATAAAGCGACGACGGCCCCCTATCGGGGCGCGGGACGACCCGAGGCTACCTATATCCTGGAACGCACGATGGATCGCATCGCCCATGAACTGGACCTCGACCCGGCAGAGGTGCGCCGCCGCAATTTTATTCCTCCGCAAGCCTTCCCCTACACAACTGTGACCGGGCTCCAGTACGATAGTGGCAATTACCAGGCTGCCCTCGATCGCGCGCTTGCATTAGCCGATTACGCGAGCTGGCGTGCTAAACAACACGAATATCGCGCGGCTGCTAATCCCAGGCTGCTGGGTATTGGCCTTGCTACTTTTATCGAATTTTCGGGTGATAACGCCAATCCCATGACCAACATTCCACGTGAAGCGGCCACCGTACGTATTCGTCACGATGGTACCGTCCTGGTGCAGAGCGGAGTCTCCCACAATGGCCAGGGTCACTACACCGCCTTTGCCCAAATAGCCTCGACTGCCTTGCATCTGCCTGCCTCAAAGATAGAGGTCCGCATGAATGATAGTTCCCTGCCTGGCTATAGCATCGGCACATACGGTAGTCGTATCACGCAGGTGGCAGGGTCCGCGGTGCTACTTGCAGCCGAAGCCGTCCGTACGAAAGCTTTGCAGGTAGCAGCGCAGGTACTGGAAGCAGCTCCCACGGACCTGGTGATGGAGGGTGGCCGGGTACTGGTTCGAGGAGTCTCAGCGCGTTCGGTTGCATTGGGCGAACTTGCCCGCCTGGTCGAGGAACAGCCGGGCTTAATTGAACGGGAGCGTCCCAACCCCGCTAATGGTACTCCGATCGAAGGACTGGCAGCCTGGCGCGATTTTAGCCCGCCCGGCGCAACGTACTCTTCTGGTGCTCACCTCGCCGTGGTCGAAGTTGACACCGGAACCGGCGAGGTGCATGTGCTGAAATATGTAGCGGTGGATGACTGTGGGCGTGTACTCAATCACTACCTGGCCGAAGCGCAAATACACGGCGGCCTTGCGCAGGGCATTAGCCAGGCTCTTTATGAAGAAGTTTTCTATGATCAGGATGGCCAGCTACTCAGTGGCACCCTGATGGATTACGCCTTGCCGCTTGCCACGCAGGTACCAGGCTTTGTGACTGCTCTCATCGAGACCCCTTCGTCTAACAATCCACTGGGTGCGAAAGGCGTTGGCGAGGCAGGCTGTATTGGTGGCCCACCGGCTATTGTCAATGCTGTACTGGACGCGCTCTCTCCACTTGACATAAAAACTATAGATATGCCGCTCAAGCCTGAGAAAATTTGGGCACTGGTGCAAGCTGCGCGCAATGGTACACCTGTACAATCCTATCCTTAAGTCGTTACCAGGCACATCGCGATTGCGTACCTGAAAGCCTGGTGCGACCAGGTGGGTATGGTAGGTGGTCCGGTTCGTTCGCCTTTGCTGCAAGGCAACTGCAGCAGAACGTGAGGCATTGCGCCAGAAATTGGCTGCCGTCGGGTTGATCTAAACACTCATGACAGGAGACGAAGATGACAGAGCAATATGATATCGTAGTAGCTGGCGCGGGCCATAACAGCCTGATTGCGGCTGCCTATCTGGCGAAGGCAGGTCTCTCGTGCCTGGTCCTCGAAGCCCGGCCTGTGATTGGTGGCAATACCATGACCGAGGAACTGACGCTTCCAGGCTTCCTCCATGACACTTGTTCAACCACGCATGCCATTTTCATGCAGAGTCCGATCTGGAGCAATCAGGAGCTGCCGCTGGCCGAGTATGGCTTGGAATACATCAAGGCCGACCCTGTCTCTCACGTGGTATTTCCAGATGGGACCTACATTACCCAGTGGATGGACATTGACCGCACATGCGAAGAGATATCCAAATTCTCCCGCAAAGATGCCTCAACCTACCGCAGGATGATGTCCGACTGGCGGGGCGTCGCCCCAATCTTCAACAGGATCCGCTATACCCCCGCCGGCTGGGACCCGTCGATCGTCGAGGAGCTGGCGGCGCATCCCCAGGGTGCGATCTGGTTGCGCCGCCAGGCGCTTTCAGCATGGGACATCATCGACGCCGCCTTTGAGGATTGGCACGTTAAGTCGTGGATGATATGGTTCGCGGAAGGTACCGTACAGCCGGCTGAACGCCCCGGTACTGGCTTGCTCGCCTATTCATTTGTGGCAGGTCGTCAGCGCAATGGTTGGGCCATTCCTAAGGGTGGCTCGGGGAGCCTGCCAAAGGCTCTACACCGCATTATCGAGGCCCATGGAGGCACCATCCTCACGAACAGGCCGGTGAACAGGCTGATCCTCGAGGGTGGTCGCTGCATGGGCGTCGAGACAGAGTCCGGCGAACAGTTCCGCGCTCGTCATGCGGTCGTCTCTACTATCCACGTCAAACACCTGGTGCAGATGGCTCCCGCGGCGGCCTGGGGAGAAGCCTTCCTGTACGGCGTGGAGACGTACCAGGCCGGCCGGACGATGTTCGTAGCCCACTATGCTACGACTGAACCACCTGCGTTCACCGTCGATGGCGGCATCCTATCCCCGGTAGCGGCGGGAGTCGCTCAAACACTAGAGCGCCAGCTGCGCGTGACAAATGACTTCAATCACGGCAACGTAGCCACTGATCAGCCGGTGCTTTTGGTGCTGACTCCTTCCGTGGAGGACCCCTCCCGTGTCCCCGCAGGCAAGCATATGGTCAAGGTGATCAACTTACAGCCCTACTCGCTGCGTGAGGGACCCGAGAAATGGGACGAGATTAAGGAAGCAGTGGCTGCTAACAATCTAGCTCAGTTGCGGCAGTATGCGCCCAATCTGACGAGTGACAAGATCCTTGCCGCTGAGATCCGCAGCCCCCTCGACCTGGAACGTTACAATCGGCACAACTGGCATGGGAGCTGCCATGGTGGGGACATGAGTCCTTCCCAGTCGGAAACGTTACGACCGGTCCCAGGCTATGCTCAGCACCGCATGCCGATCCCTGGTCTCTACCAGACGGGAGCCACCACCCATCCTGGCGGTTCGGTCACGGGCGCTCCGGGCCGTAATGCGGCTCTGGTGCTGCTCAAGGATCTTGGTAGGGACTTGAATGAGGTCATTCATACCTGACGCCATGAAAGGCAAAGTATTTGTACCTTCACGAGGCTCCTTCCTGGAAGTACTCGGCGTTTTTACGCGATTGGGTCTCACCTCCTTTGGCGGTCCCATTGCTCACCTGGGCTACTTTCGCCAGGAGATCGTTGTGCGTCGCAAGTGGCTCGATGAGGCGAGCTATGCCGACCTGATTGCCTTGTGCCAATTCCTGCCCGGCCCCTCCAGTAGTCAGACGGGCATCGCGCTTGGCATCAGCCGGGCTGGTGTGTGGGGAGGTTTCGCGGCATGGCTTGGCTTTACTTTGCCCTCTGCCATCTTGCTCACCATGTTTGCCTATGCCACCACTTTTCTGCATGGTGCGACGACAGCAGGTTGGTTAAACGGGTTGCTGGTGGTCGCTGTCGCGGTCGTCGCACAGGCTGTCTGGGGCATGGCGACCACCCTGTGCCCCGACCGGCCACGCGCCACTATGGCAATTGTTTCCGCCATTGCTATTCTGCTGTTGCCCATAGCGATTGTGCAGATTACCATCATTGTGCTGGCTGGGCTCATCGGGTGGCGTTTGCTACGAAAAACGCAGCAGGAGGCACCCATGTCGCTTCCCATCACGCTTCCCCGCCGTCTCGCTATTGGCTGCTGGATAATATTCTTTGCGCTCCTACTTGGACTGCCTATCCTGCGCCAGGTCACGCAGAATCAGTCAATTGCGCTCTTTGACACGTTCTTCCGCGTGGGTTCCCTGGTCTTTGGCGGAGGTCATGTCGTCCTGCCGCTGTTGCAACGAGAAGTGGTTCCTGCAGGATGGGTGACTAACGAGCAGTTCATTACTGGCTATGCCGCGGCCCAGGCAGTCCCTGGTCCGCTCTCTACCTTCTCGGCCTATCTTGGTGCCGTCAGCAAACCGGCCCCTAATGGCTGGCTTGGAGCGTTGATTGCCCTTGTTGCCATCTTTTTGCCCTCATTCTTTTTCGTGATAGGCATCCTCCCGTTCTGGAATGCGTTACGTACGAGAGAATCCTTCCAGGCGGCATTGCGAGGCGTGAATGCTGCTGTGGTGGGGATCTTACTGGCCGCGCTCTATCAACCCATCTGGACCAGCGCGATCCATGCACCCATTGACTTCGCCCTTGCCCTGCTGGACTTTGGACTGCTAGTCCTCTGGAAATGGCCTCCCTGGCTGGTAGTGCTGCTCTCGGTCGCGATAGGAGTTGGTTTGCATCTTCTCTAGCCCCAGACCCTTTTAAAGAGCCCTGGGTAATCAACCACAAGCCCATCACCATCGACAGGTAGTTCAGCCGTAAACACACTGATCCCATTTTCGAGACTTTCGTAGCGATAGCGCCCTCCCCCTGGTGTAATCTCCAGGCAGGTGTATCGCTGCTCTGTTGCTGTTACCTGCATCAAGGGAACCTCTATGTAAACCATGCTAAGTGTAATCGGCAATCCTGGCTTGAGAGTCAGCCGTCTGATAGGTAGAGTGTTAGTGAAAGGGGTTGATGAGATATCGACATCCAGGCAGCCGCTCAGTGATGGGATCACACTACCCGCCTCATTTGTCCAGGACCCGCTTCCATCTGTTAAGAGATTGAGCGTTTGGGGTGAGCCACTCAATAAACTCAGATGCACAGTGCGAAGCCTCCATTGGCTGTCGCAGCGGATTTCATATCGCACCCGAAACGGCTCTTGCCCATTCAATCCAAGAATCAAACCATCTGCGATAATGTCTTTGTCGGTTTGTTTTATATGCAGATGCTCTAGCCCTGGCCCTATCCAGGGAGTCCACATGATATGCCGTTCCATACACTGATCCTCCTCAATTTTCTGCCTCAACTATAGACTATACCACAATGCATCCCTGGTGGAACAATATTCCGCGTAAGGGTCCCGCGAGCTTTCCACAAGCATTGTAGTGATTAACCCCGTCAATTTCTTTCACAATCTTAGGTAGCAGGCGGATTGACTCATCGTTCGTGCGTGGAAATTCGACGAACGCGCGTTTATCAGGTAAAATATAAAATAGAACCTATGTTCTATAAATTACTGGCTGAGTTTTGCTGAGCTACGACCGGTAGAGGT
>CATPCK010000422.1 GCA_955652655.1 uncultured Ktedonobacteraceae bacterium
AAGGCCTTCGCCAAAGTCGCGCTGGATCCTGGCGAAACCAGAGATGTGCGTATGACATTAGAGGAGCGCGACTTTGCGGTCTATGACGTTAAGCGGCAGGCCTGGCGCCTGGAGGGCGGCGAGTTTGAAATTCTGATCGGTCCTTCAAGCGAACACATGGCGCTGAGTGCGCGTGTGACAGCGAAAGAAGATCCGAGGTCAGCGGTGCCGGTATTTGACCGGATGTCACCGCTCAAACAATTCCTCCAGTACCCCAAAGCACGCGAGGTTGTAACAAATGCCTTTGCCGGAACAACTATAGAAGATTCACTCCGCGGTGGAGATGAGTTGTTCACCTCCATGCCGATCGGTAAGATGGCCGTACTCGGCATCCTCACCGAAGAGAAGGTTGACACACTCATTGCGCAGGTGAATCAAGCGGTCAGGCTCTGAGAGCAACCTCTGAGAAAATGATTTGCACATAACTCACTGCCCCATGCACTAGCCGGTCGAAATTGGCTCGCATGAAGCCGTGAGTGATCTGGTACTTTGGCCGATTTCGTCTGATGCTGACAGGAAGGCCTCTAGTCGATCACTTCCAGAACGGCTGGGGAAGCGCTCAGTTTTGGGTTCCTTAGTCCTCGTACAGTGGAAGTCACCACGCGATTCTTGTCCGAGGGATGCCGCTTAATCCTCCCCTCGCTCGCCATCCGTTTTAAGGTGTCAACTGTATAGCCCGTGAGCACGGCAGCGTCAGCAAAGGAAAGGTAACGTGGGCCTGGGGCGCGGCTGGTAGACGCTTTGCTGTTCGAACGGCTCCCAGAAGATGCCTCTCCAACAAGCCGCAGGTTTTCCGTATCCGGTCCGTCTTCTATCCCGAACCTATCCCGGGCTGGCGTGGGCGTTGTCCCGAGATTACCTTCTCTCGGAACGGTTGTTCTCCAGAGATGATCCGCATGCTCTGCATAGCTTGTTCCTGGCTCTTCAAAAACCTCTGCGCCGCCTCCCCCGATTTCAGGCACCCCTTGCTCAGGATATTCGTTCGTTTCTACCCCGGTTTCGCATGCCTCCTGTGCAAGCAGGTGGGCGGCTCTCATGCGCCAGATCTGGACGACTTCGTCCTTGCGGATCTGCAGGAATTCCTTCAAGAGCCGGTCGGCAAGTACTGCCTGTTCTGGCTGTAACAGGTGCGGCATCTCACGGAAGAACTGGAGCACACGCTGGAGCGTTTCTGGGTCATCGGGAGTGCCATGCATGCTCTGCACTTGCGTTGACAGGTGCTGAATGCTTCCGACCATTGCTGCGACCCGCCGTTGACGCCTGCGCGTGCGGATGTCCTCTAAGCGGGCCAGCTCCTTGCCTCGCGCCTCTTCCTCATCAGTTTCTTGCTTGAGTTCCTCTGCCGTCTTCGGCTTGCTCATAGCGATCTTGTCAGCAATGTAGGTGTAGGCAATGGCGAAGACCTGGAACATCGAGGCGATGACCGGGTCAATCTGCCCCACGCTCAGCGAGAAGAAGTACACGTTGAGGTGTGTCCCGGCGGCCTGATCGAGCATGGCTGATGAGAATTGCCGAGCATATTGCCAGTTGATGAACCAGGAGAGTCCTGAAAGGAGGAGGATAAATGCCCAGATAGAGAGGATGGTCCCCCTGCCCACTCGCTGGTGCTTCAGTTGGGCGACTGTAACGCTCAATAGAACGATCATCACGTCGATCGATATAGCAAGGGCGTAGGCGATGCCCCAATAGAAGAGGGGGTCTTGCCCAACTGTGGCTTGCGGTTCGAAAGCTCTAAAGAAATAGGCCACATGCGGGATCGAGGCTGCCAGGAAGCTGGCAAAAGCAAACCAGAAAAATCCCTTAAGGGCTCTATTGACCCATGACATACGCTGCCTCCAATGCTATGCTACTGCCTTGTTCATCTGCTTAATATAACGTTTATGCCCGTCAGTCGTCACTTGATGACCAGGAAGTAGCATCATCACAGATGTAATGCTGGAGAGAAACTCCTGGGCACATAGCAGCTGGTACACCAGGTGCCGTCAACCAGCAAGTAGAACAGGTTCCAGGAGACAAGCCGTCATACACGGCGCTTCCTGTTCAAACAGAGATGAATATCCATGAGATGTAAGAGCCGCGTACCGGAAAATAGGGATAGAACTTGCTCACCGGTAAAGCAACGTATGCTAGACTTCTTTTACCGGACACACTGGAAGGAGATGGACCACTTCCTCTCTGTTTTCCTCTTCCATAGGAGGCCTCATCTGCCGGTGCAAGAGGAGGCGAGAGGCCTTCACTCTGTCTTTCTGGGAGGTTCTTTAAAAGGGTCGGCGCATGCACACGTGACACAGGTGAATGCGAAAAAGAGAAGGGAGTTTACTACATGGCTCTACACACACTTTCCTCTGGACAACAACTGGCACGAGCGCGTTGGAACACCCATGAGCGTGGTGCCGCCTTTGATCGGAAGAAAAGTCCGTATCTCACACAGCAAGCTCAGGACTTCCTGGCCCAACAAGCCTTTTGCGTGATCGCCGGGCCAGGGCCGCACCAGGAACTGTGGGGCTTGCTCGT
>CATPCK010000423.1 GCA_955652655.1 uncultured Ktedonobacteraceae bacterium
GCATTGGCGTTGATGCGGTTGTTGGCACGCTAGTTGGTTGAGATTGAGCGGGTGATCTTGTTGCGCCGCTGGTGCGCTGCGCAGGTGTAGTGCGTGGCGTTGCTTCAGCAGGCTTAGGGACTTCCGGTTGAGCCGCAGGAGTTGCTGCCGCCTTCCTTGTGGTACTGGCTGCGCCGCTGGTTCGCTGTGCTGCTGGACCTGATGCACCTGTTGCAGTATCAGACGGCGTGACGGCGGTATCTGTGGCATGCTGAGCCGCAGGCTCTGATGCACCTTTGGTTGTAGTGGCAGATGTCGTACGCCGCCGAGTGGCAGGCTTTGCATCCTGTTCCGGGCTTTCCGGCTTTTCCGGGGCGCTCGGTAAGGTACTTTCTGTTTTTGAGCGGGTACTGGCACGGCTTTTGGTGGTAGCTGGTTTTGCCTGTACCTGCTCGTTTGCATCTGGAGACTCAGATGTATTTCTCATGAAGAAGACTCCCTTCTATCGATGATGCGCCTTAAGTGGCGTCGGAAATCTCTCTTCACAGCGACAAAAAAGTACTGTCGCCTTCTCCACTTAATCAGGAAAAGGAGACAGTCCCCCGTTATTGCAGTGCCAGGCAATTTTTTTGTCTGCGCCTTCTGGCGCGGTTGCTATGGTTAGTTTGTCATAGCTATCGCTCCGCAAACATTCGCTTAGCACAACGGCCCTGTTGACGAGGGGCTGTGTCTCTATCAAGAGTCGAGATAAAATGACGCATCGTTTTTACTTAATTCGTTACTTATTTCAACTGCTGGTCCAACTTTTGGGCTGGACGCCAATATTGAGTAAATTCTCGCTCCCAATTTGAGGGCGAGGGATGATATATGATGATATCACAGTATAGCTTACTATAGGCGTTCTTGCAACAGCATTTAACTAAACGGTATTGATTGTGTGATGATTGGCAGGTCCTGGCGAGCCAGGACCTGCCAATCATCACACATTTTTATTGTGATTACGAGCCACGTTGGGCTTTTTCGGTTTGTCTGGTTGGCTGTGCCGCTACCCCCGCAACTGATGTTCCTTTGGGCAGTGTGGCGATGAAGGCGTCGAGTCCGGCGCGATCTTCGTCCGACAAGGTCAGCTCAAATTCTTGTTCGAGGCGCTTTTTCTTGATGGCGGTTTCCCAGCAAGAGAGCCGGGCACAGAGATAGGCTCCTCGCCCAGGCTTTTTGCCTGTGGGATCAATGACGACATGGCCATCGGGTGTGCGCACGACGCGTAGCAACTCACGCTTGGGTTTGGATTCCCGGCAAGCAATGCAGGTGCGCAATGGAACATGTTTTGGCCGCTTCGGCTGCTTTTTTCCTGTATTTGCCATCTTCTATTCCCTGTCCGTGTCATAGCCATATGATGAATTGTGCCGATGACCGCCACGATCGCGCTGGTGCCCTGAACGCCTGCTTCCACCGCCGCCCTCTCCTCCACGGTCATAGCGGTCGTGACGGCCTTGAGAGCGGTCTCCACGATCACGTCGTGAGGTTTGGGAGGCGACTGGCTCCTGGAACTGATCTAGACGATCTTCGAAGACTTCGCCATCGGCGGGTTTGACAACATCGACGCGCCAGCCAGAGAGTTTGGCGGCGAGGCGTGCATTTTGACCGTCTTTGCCGATGGCGAGCGAGAGTTGCCGCTCGAGAACGGTGACGATTGCAGTATGGTCGGATTCGCGTAGCTCTACCTTGAGCGGTTTTACCGGGCTGAGCGAGTTGGCCACGAAGGAAGCGGGGTCAGCGCTCCACTGGATGATGTCTATCTTCTCGTCGTTGAGTTCGCGTACGATGTTATTGATACGCGAGCCGCGCACGCCGACACATGAACCGATCGGGTCCAGTCCTTCCTGGCGGGCGACGACGGCCACTTTAGAACGGCTACCGGGTTCACGCGCGATGGCTTTGATCTCGACAGTACCTTCATAAATTTCGGGCACTTCGGATTCAAAGAGGCGGCGTACGAGGTCGCGATGGGTACGTGAGACCATGATTTGCAGCATGCGGCCCTGGCTGCGACGCACATCGTAGACGTAGACGCGAATGCGCTGCCCGTTACGATAGCGTTCAGTAGGTACCTCTTCGCTTACGGGCATAATGCCTTCGATTTTATCCGCTTTGTCCAGGTCGAAGTCAAGCAGCCAACCGCGAACAGGGTCCTTGCGCGTGAGTGTGCCGAGACGAATTTCGCCCATCCAGTTTTTGATCTGGTCATAGAGGTGTTCGTGTTCTGCTTCGCGAATACGCTGCAAGATGACCTGTTTGGCTGTCTGCGTTGGGATGCGATTGAAAATGGATGATGAATCTACGTCGATAGACTGACCAAGAGCCGCTCTTGGGACGAGAAGCTGCGCTTCCGCCAGCGAGATTTCCTCGTTGGGATCGCTAACCTGGGCCACGACACGCTTCATAGCCCAGACGTGCACCTCTCCGTTTTTGTCTACCTCGATGCGGATGTTCTCTCCACCACCAAAACTTTTACGGTAAGCCGCGAGTAGGGAGGTGGCAACGGTCTCCATTACCACTTCGCGGGGTAGTCCTTTTTCGGCAATTAATTGCGCGATTGCCGCCTGAAATTCGCTTCTCATAAGCCATGTTCCTCCCGCTGGCGCCCGGTAGACATTTTCATCATTTTTTCGAGTGCAAAGAAAAAAGTCCCTGGCAAGCAGAAAAGTGGGGGGTACCCACTTTTCTCAAAAAGGTTTCCTCAATTCTGTACTAATTATATCACGTAGATGTCCATTTGACTAGAGCGACGAAGTGGAAGCTGAGCTATTCTCCTGATCTTCTGACTCGCTGCTTTGTTCAGGCTTCGGATGTATCTCTTTCGGCACTTCGTCCTTATGAGTGGCTGATGCCTGTTCCTCTACATCCTTTTCGCTGGTTGGAAGATGGCTTGTCACGAGATGGACTAATGTGGCCAGATCATATGGCGTATTCCGAACGCCTTCAGCAAAGAAAGCATTGACTTCAGCACCTAAAAACAGAATCATGGCAAAA
>CATPCK010000424.1 GCA_955652655.1 uncultured Ktedonobacteraceae bacterium
ATGTGTCGGCGCTACAAAAACTACGACGTCACCACGCGCAGGTGCATGAAAAAGATAGGTCCACTTATCTACAAGAATCAGTTCCTTATCATGGAGGCTAGGCTCCATACTCATCCCTTCAATATTGAAATTCTGCACCGCAAGGCGGATTACCAAAAACATCAGGATGGTAAGGACAATAGTTTCAATTACCTCCCGTACTAAGCGATACCGCTTCTCAAAGTCAAGTTCAACGTTCATGCAGGCTCCCTGTGCATAACTTATCACTAGTCTCAATTTAAAATGTATGTTTTGAATGTACCAGATACAGCTTGGAGAAGCAAGGTACAAGGAGATTCTACTTTCCACTTTCTTACAGTATAGCCTATCAGCGGATTAACCGCATAGGAAATAAAGGCTACGATGACGTTTGTTTAAACAAAGTAGGAAGCAAGAATGAGCTTGCTCGAAGAGATAATTGACCCGCTTTGGTTGTCTCTTGACATCATATTGTATGATAGTGACTGAATATCGAACGTTTGTATCAACAAATTTGTGGCCCACAGGTTTTGCAAACAAGCCTTGTCTGAATTAACAACGACCTGTGGGCTATACATTTGTGGGATGGGTGGTCCTATATTATGCCTCAAGACAAAATCGTAATTCGTGGAGCTCGCGAACACAATCTAAAAAACATCGATGTAACTATACCACGCGATAAGCTCGTCGTGATCACAGGACTTTCCGGCTCGGGCAAAAGTAGCCTTGCCTTCGACACCATTTTTGCCGAAGGACAACGCCGTTATATAGAATCGTTGTCCGCTTATGCCCGTCAGTTCCTGGATAAAATGGAAAAGCCAGATGTCGACCATATCGATGGGCTCTCTCCCGCTATATCTATCGATCAGAAAGGGACGACACATAATCCACGCTCCACAGTAGGAACAGTTACCGAGATTTACGACTATATGCGATTGCTGTATGCTCGTATCGGCCATCCACATTGCCCCAATTGCGGTAGAGAGGTAAGCCAGCAAACTATCCAGCAAATCGTAGATGCGGTCCTCGGTCTACCAGAAGGTTCTCGTATCATGCTACTCGCGCCACTTGTACAGGGGCGCAAGGGTGAGTATAAGAATATCTTTGAGGAGATGCGCCGCGCGGGATATGTACGTGTACGCGTCGATGGCAAGATCCACGATCTGAGCGACGAGATCGATCTCGACAAACAGAAAAAACATACCATCGAGGTAGTTGTTGACCGCCTGGTTATCCGTAACGAACGCGCAACAACTTCCGTTGATAATAACGAGAATAATCTTTCAGCATTCAGGCAGCGTTCTAATCTGAAAAAGGTTGCAGAGCGACCTGCGTTGTATGATATCAATGCTGAAGATCATAACGAGCAAACAAGGGACGACGAATTATCATCAGAGGTAACACTCACCCAACCCCAAAAAGAAAAGGGTGATTCGGCATTGCAACAGCGACTCTCCGATTCGCTGGAGACGACGCTGAAACTCGGTGGCGGGGTCGTACTGGTTTCAATTATCGATGGGGAGGAAATTCTCTTCTCGGAGAAGGCGGCCTGTGTTTACTGTGGCATTAGCTTGCTTGAAATGGCTCCCCGTTCCTTTAGCTTTAACAGTCCACATGGTGCATGTCCCACCTGTACAGGTCTCGGCACACAATTAGAGATCGACGTGGAGCGAATCGTGAGCCATCCTGAATTGAGCCTGTCGCAAGGGGCTATTACTCCTTGGAGCAAGGTGGTCAATGGCAGCCAATGGCATGCGTCTATTCTGGAGGCTCTGTCGAAAAGATACGACTTTAGCCTTGATACACCCTGGCGTGAACTGACGGAAGAGCAACGTCAGATAGTGCTCTATGGCACGCCTGAACCACTTACTATTCGCTATACCCCCCATCATGGGCATACGCGAAAGTACACGACCAACTTTGAGGGGGTTATTCCCAACCTGGACCGCCGCTACAAGCAGACTGACAGCGAAGGTATACGCGAAGAAATTGAAAACTATATGTCGGCACGTGTTTGTCCTGACTGCCATGGCGCGCGACTCAAACCAGAAACGCTGGCCGTCACCGTGGGTGGACGAAACATTGTGCAGATAACAAATCTCTCGATTGTGCTCGCTCAACACTTCTTCAAAGAATTAGAGGCTGAAGCTACGGGAAATGCAGAGAGCGCGTTATCCCCTTCTAACGGTAGTGGAAATGGACAGGGGAAAAAGAAAAATGGGAACGGTAATCCTGTTAAAAGTGATCTGTATGCGAAGATTGATCTTCATGAACCTCTTGTTCAGGTAACGTTAACAGAGCGAGAACGCTTTATTGCCCGGCAGGTGCTCAAAGAGATTCGCGCTCGTCTCCAGTTCCTGGTCGATGTTGGCCTGGAATACCTGACCTTAGATCGGGCCGCCGCCAGTCTTTCTGGTGGAGAAGCACAGCGCATACGCCTGGCAACGCAGATCGGCTCGGGGTTGATGGGGGTGCTCTACATTCTTGATGAACCAAGTATTGGCCTCCACCAGCGCGATAATGAACGTTTGATTAAGACGCTGGCACGCTTGCGCAACCTGGGTAATACGCTGCTGGTTGTTGAGCATGATGAGGACACTATGCGTGCCGCCGATCACATCATTGATATTGGTCCTGGTGCAGGAGAACATGGCGGCGAGGTCGTGGCAGAGGGCACTTTCGATGAAATTGCGGCTAATACTAAATCTCTTACCGGAGATTATCTATCCAGGCGCCTCCGCATTAAGTTGCCCAACCAGCGCAGAGAAGGTAACGGTCATTCCTTGACGATCAGAGGAGCGCGTGAAAACAATCTCAAAAACATCAGCGTTGATATCCCCCTGGGAGAATTTGTGGTTGTGACGGGGGTCTCCGGCTCTGGCAAAAGTACATTGATCACTGATATCCTTTATCGAAAGTTGGCCCATATCTTCTTCCGTGCACACGATAAACCAGGAGCACACGATGTCATCGACGGCCTGGAATACCTGGATAAAGTAATTGACATCGATCAATCGCCCATTGGGCGAACACCTCGTTCTAATCCTGCTACGTATACTAATGCTTTTACTGGCATACGCGAGTTATTCGCACAGGTGCCCGAATCAAAAATACGTGGCTACCAGGCAGGCCGCTTCTCGTTCAATGTCAAAGGTGGTCGGTGTGAAGCTTGCAAGGGTGAGGGAATCGTCAAGATTGAGATGAATTTCCTTCCGGATGTGTATGTTCCTTGTGAAATCTGTAAGGGCAAACGCTACAACCGTGAGGCACTGGAGATACACTATAAAGGCAAGAATATTGCTGATGTCCTGAATATGACGGTAGAAGAGGCAATGAGCTTCTTTGCCAATGTGCCTTCGATCTACAACAAAATGAAGACGCTCAATGAAGTTGGATTGAGCTATATGCGTCTTGGTCAACCAGCCACCACCCTTTCTGGAGGTGAAGCACAGCGCGTTAAGCTGGCAACGGAACTTTCGCGACGAGCAACTGGTCGTACGATGTATATCCTGGATGAGCCAACGACTGGATTGCACTTTGCTGATGTGGATCGATTGCTCCAGGTTTTACAGCGCCTCGTCGATAATGGGAACTCGATTGTGGTGATTGAACATAACCTGGAGGTAATTAAGAGCGCAGACTGGATTATTGATCTAGGGCCAGCAGGGGGAGACGCCGGTGGCGAGGTCATCGCTCAAGGAACGCCGGAAGATGTTGCGGAGAACGAGCAGTCATTTACCGGTTACTTCCTGCGCCGCATGTTCAATGAGGAAACCGCGCATGCAAATGCTCACCATGCGGAGAATCAGGTTGTGGTTGGCCAGGGCTTGAGTTGATGAACTCTGAGCCCTGCTCCGTTATGGCTTCTTTATTCTCATTGCTGTCGCTTTTTCCCGCTGCATCTCCATTCGGCGGCGTCTCAGGGCCACCTAATTGGATACGCCCTCCCCTTTGACGCTGCCGATAGTCCATCCATACAATCAACCCGATCATTGTCAGCACAACCAGCGCGAGGCCGATAAACTTGAAAAAATGGGCGTAATGTTGTATGCCCGAGAGCGTCACAGCCAACAATCCGAAAATCAGTGCCAGCCCGTACATGACATAACAGATTTGCCTGACGCTCAAACCAGTGGCCATAAGACGGTGGTGCAAATGTGTTTTGTCATAGTGAAGGGGAGATTGGCGTCTGCGGATGCGGTTAATGATCACAACGGCAACATCAATGATAGGCACACCAAGTACCATCAGAGCTAGCGCTAACTTCGCCCCACCCATTACTGAAAGTACGGCCAGCCCCAAACCTAGAAACATTGAACCACTATCGCCCATGAAAATCTTCGCGGGATTCCAGTTGTGAGGAAGAAAACCGAGAACTGCCCCGGTGAAGATAGCAGCAAGTATAGCGATACTCTGTTGCTGCAACATAAAACTAATGATCGTGATAAAAAGGCCGGCAATTCCTACAACGCCCGTTGCCAAACCATCCATTCCGTCGATCCAGTTCACTGTATTCATCATACCAGCAGCCCAGAACCAGGTGAGCAAGACAGCAGGAATGGCTGCAAAACTTATGCTCGGTTGGGTACCAGACGGAGCCGGGGGAATGAACAAAAAAAACGTGGGTTGCTGATACCATGGCAAGTTAGGATTCATTATTTCTCTACCAAAGGGGTTATTAAAGGTAAACAGCAGTATCCCATGGAAGACCCCATCCCAGGGTCCTAGAATAATTATGACGGCTATGGTTTGCGCCAGGATCTTTGACAGTGGTTTTAGTCCCACAATATCGTCATAGGCATTGACAATCACCAGGAACAGAGAAGCAGCCATGAGTAACCAGTATATAATGACTTCGTTAGTCGAACCGGGTTTGTAGAAAAGCAATGAGGCAAGCGCAAAAGCCACAAACATTGCTACGCCGCCCAGGCGAGGCACGGCTTTTGTATGTACCCTTCGTGCTGCCGGCTGGTCAAGCCAGCCTAGCTTATAGCACAATGCTCTCACAGCAAAAGTCAGCAGGTAAGCGAATAGAAAAGCAGATGCTCCACCAATCAACAGCGTTATTATGTCTGGAATGCTGGGAGGGGCGAGTAACAACAAATGCACGGAGAAGATGTCTGCTTGAACCATAAAAAATGCTCCTGCCTACCCCTAAGGAGATGATCATTCACCACCTACACATCTGGGTGATTAGCGCCGCTATACACCCTCATACCGTAGTTCGATTATAAACTTCCGTTCAAGAAAACGCAAATGAATAGCATGTTTATCTCAAGCAGTGTACAATCCACCTGACTTATGGATTTTTCTGCCTTATTACAGTACCACCTTTAACAAACGATCCCAGCCGGCATAGTCCTTTTCAAATGTCACGGAGGACTGCGGCCAGAGATTACTAAGCAAATGAACAAGCCGTTCGCGCTGTTGATAGCCAATCTCCAACAACAAAACAGCATGTTCCTTCAGCTTACCCGATTGTTGTGCTTCCTTGAAGAAGCGTTCTAACAAGTCTAATCCCTGAGTGCCACTGAAAAGGGCAAGATGTGGTTCATAGCCAAGCACATCCGGAGCGAGTATCTCCTTCTCGTCGGTACCTACATAAGGCAGGTTGGCGGTGAGAATATCAAGAGGTTCGGGCAAGGCTGAGAGGAGATCGCTATGAACTAATCGAACGCGCTGTTCAACAGAATGCCGCTGACAATTAATACGGGCAACTTCAAGGGCTTCGGAGGAAATATCACTGGCGTACAGGTAGGGAAGGCCTGGTACTTGCACTGCAATGGTTATGGGAATGATACCAGAACCGGTACCAATATCGGCCAAAACAGGCGTTAGCCCGTTAGCAAGCAAAGCGCGGACTATCTTTATTGCGGCTTCAACCAGTAATTCTGTCTCTGGCCGTGGAATGAGAACACGTTTATCAACATAGAAATCAAGGCCGAAAAACTCTTTGTGTCCTACAAGGTAGGCAAGCGGCTCACCACGTTTTCGCCGCTCAAGCAACAGGCGATATTGCCGTTCTTGTTCAGCAGTAAGGAGTAGTCCTGGAGACGCGATGAGCGTAGCCCGGTCTACCTGTAATACATGACCTAACAAAACCTGGGCATCAAGCCTTGGGACGGGTTGTCCTGCCTCTATCAAAGTGGATGTACCTAGTTCCAAGGCTTCAATAATAGTGGTCATGCAATATACTATTCCCTGTTCCTTGATTTACAGAGGTTGACGGCCGGCGAAGCCCGCATCAAGATCGTGCCAGAAATTGATACGCTCTTCATCAAGATACCAACAGAGATAGATTTCGCGACCATTACGCAGGCTGAGAAAATCGATCAGGCCTTGCTCGGGGTCTTTCAAGA
>CATPCK010000425.1 GCA_955652655.1 uncultured Ktedonobacteraceae bacterium
ACTTATGCACGCAGGATTTGACAATGGCCAGATTACGATTGCATTTTCAGGAGAAGAGCGGGCGATTCATCATATCCTCGATAACCTGGGGAATGTGGAGATGCCGGAAGAGGAAGTTAAGTACTGCGAACGTGAGTTTCAAGCCGGTCACACTATCGTTGCGGTGAGGCATGATGGTCGACACTGGGAAACTGCCAATATCCTATACGGAAACAAAATATACAAGTACTGGAAGAGGTTGAGATATCAAAATGAGGCTTCTCAAGCTTCCCCAGTAAGCAATTCTCACATAATAACAGTCGCTCAAACAGGCGAAGTTGAAACAACGAGCACAATACCGGACTGGCAGAAGTTGCTGATAGACGCCGAACTCGATCATTTGTTCGACCAACTTCCCTAATAGACCTGGAGTAGACCTCCTTTCATTTGAGCAGTCAGGTTAGCCAGTGCCGATTCCGATGCCAACTTGCGTGCTTGACCAATCCAATCCTGCTTGATGATGCGTTCAGTGGTCAGTCCAGCCAGACCGGAGACAGATGCTGCTATATCGGCTGGAGACAGGGCGGCAAGTTGAGCGAAGGTGTAGATACAGACCCCGTGGAGACGGCTCTCAACGCCCGGGCCGATGCCATTGATAAGCTTGAGATCGTCTGTATTCGGTGGCTTCACAGCCATCGAAGTGCTTGAAGACCTCCTGGCCATACATGTTCTCCCTCGTTAGTTGCCCTCGTAGCATGATTGACTTGCTAGCGAGGGCAATTATGCATGGTTGTACAGAGTTTAGGGTTCGACTCCTTCGTAAATGAACAGTGTCATCGGGAACGTGACCATGGCAGCCATAGCTCCTGGTCTGAGATCGTTAGCACCTGGCTTGCTGGATTCGCCGTTCCTCTTTTTGAGCGGGCATACAGTGAGGTAGGTTGCCGCTACAACGAGTTTGTATGGCGTCCCGGTGTTTTCAACCTTGATATCATTCGCTGGAACACTGATGCGAGCATGGTAACGGCCATTACCACAAGGATTTAGCGAAACCAAACCTCCATCAGCCTCTCTCTCATAATCGTCACCACCCGGGCCGATGTTCTCGCCGATAAGCCTGAAGGCCAGGCTGCCGCAGATCATAGGTAGAAGCGAACCGGTAAGCTGCAACCATACATCGACGTGCCAGTTCTCGTTGGCGTCAATGATCCGAGCTGGCGACTCACCATCAGACTCGGTAATTCTGGCAACTATGTCGCCCCCCAGGAATCTGGGGTCTAAGTCGGTTTCAACTTCACCGTGTCTAAATGTAGGGTCCTTAAACGGGTCCAGCACTGGACCACTAAATGGGGCAGCTGCTTGGGTCGTGTCAATAGCCATGTTTTCATATCCTCCAGAATGTGTTAGTGGGTTTGCCGACCAGGCAAAGCGTATCGGCAACCCGTGAAACTTTTATTGCACTGGTTAGATGGGGTTCGTCTGTGTGACGCTTAACCTTTTCCGATCAACTGTCTTAGCCAACGCCTCATGCGCCGGCGCGTTTCGAGTTTCACGCCCATATCCTCTAGAAAAGGTGCAATGAAATCTCGGACCTCGTCCAGGTTTTTCAAGTAGTGCCGCTCTCCGCTGAGAGCATGAGTGATGTGACCATGCCACACACCCTGACCAGTTTCTTCAGCAATCTCTTCGACCCAGACTTTGACGATGAACGATTGGGTAGTTGACTCTAATGTATCCATAATCGCCCTCGTCTCTCACATGATCGTGAACAGGTTCTGTTCGCTTTGACCGGACCCTATCAAGTGCTGTGGTAAACATAACATGGATGTGTCTATCCTGGCGTCTTCTCAGCATCTTTCTTTATGCCTGCTTTGCGTCTACTTTGCGTCTTTTATACGTCATCTGCTTGCTTCTCAAGCGTCTATTTATCGTCTCTTAAACGTCAGCTGAGCGTCTTTCGTGAGGATGGAGAGCTTCCAGTAACGTTCAAAGCCAGTTCAATTTGCTGGATGTTCTGCTCTACCTGGTTCTGGAGATCGGTCAGGGTCTCCTGGAGATGTGTAAGGTTGCCGAGTACTTCTAGCATTGAAGGGGTAACTGTCTCAAGTGCCGGGTCAGTCTCTTTTAGCGCCATAGCCAGCTGCGGCTCATCAAGTTGATCTGCTTGAATCTGTTTGTAGAGTGCGAAGGTGCTTTTAGAAGGCTTCACGCCGAGTTCTTCATTCAAAGCGGCTGCGCATCGTTCGTACTGGCGCAGCGCTTCTGCCCGGTCACCAAGCAGATAGTACAGGCGCATCAGTCGCTGGTGGGTCCGTTCGCGACAGCGATCGTAGCACATAATACGCAATCCGTATGATATGCTCGTTTCGTAATCATGACGTGGTTCGCAATAACTCATCAGCTTGTCAAGCATCGCGAGGTACATATTCTGGAGGCGTTCGCGCTCTGACAGGCACCAGTCTTCGTACCAGCCCTCTAGTAAAGGTCCCTGGTAAAGCTGTGCGGCGTACTCTAGTTTCTCTGCTAGCAGGGTATCCAACTCTTTTCCAGGCGCTTTCTGGACAAGGTTATAGACCTGCTCAAATACTGCTACGTCAAGCCAGATATTGGCTTCCGTATTAAGTCCAACCCATTCTGGCTCGACCAGCAGTATACGGCTGTTGACCGGCTCGGTTTGTGAGCCCAAAGCGGTTTGAAGCTGCCAGAGTGCTTGCCGCAGATTCTTCTTTGACTGTGCGGTAGTAGTCTCAGGCCACAGTATGCTGGACAGCGTTTCACGAGCAAGAGAGTGCCTTCCATGGAGTAGAAGATAGCAGAACAGCTCTTGCACCTTGCGGGCATCGAAACCATCTAATGCCTGCCCGTTGCGCCTGACACAGAATTTTCCAAATAGTTGGATACTGAGTGTAGGCATACTCCTCTTTCCTGGTAGTCAATGTAATCTCCCCCGAAACTAGTACTTGACAGGGGCGCAACAAAAGAGGTTTCATACTAAAAACTATG
>CATPCK010000426.1 GCA_955652655.1 uncultured Ktedonobacteraceae bacterium
ATACAGAGAACACACACTACAGATAGATACGTTTAGTTCTGACAGTCAGTTTCTAGGCCCAGGTATGAGAATGATGAACCAGTTCATGCGGTTCTCATTCAGTACTACTATTGTACGTGAGAGTTTCAGGATAGTCAATGGGTAGGAGCGTTGTTCTATGCAAATTGAGTCCTTAAGAACGAACATCTTTTCTGTGCAAACTGACAGAGAAAAAACCCGCCGCAAGCTATTGAGGCTTTAGCCCGTGTAGATAAGCGGGTTTGTCCGTGGCTTTAGCCAAAAACCCGTTGCATGTGTAGAAAAGAATGGCAAGAGAGGAGAGTAAAATCACCGCATTCCCCTTGCACAGAAAGAAAAGGTGAGAGAACTGTAAATAAGGAGTGAGCAGTCTTATGGCAAAGGCGATAAAAACAATCCGACAACCACTGAGCTATCAGCCTGCTCACTCCTCCTATTTTGCAGCGACAAAAGACCTCTTCAATCACGTTGCCGCCTTCTATTTCGAGGTCATCACCTTGCATGAGAAAGTTCTAGACCTCTCCAACAAAGAAGCACTCACGGCCCTGGAAAAGCTCACCCATACAACCAAAGACAACCCTCATCCAGCGATGCCATTATCTTCCGCAATCACTGCTGACATTCCTGCCCTGTTCCGTCGCGCCGCTATTCACGTTGCACTTGGCTCTGCACACTCGTTTTCCACCCATTTGGAGAAGTGGCGCAAGCAGAAGGAGAAGGCAAGAGCGCGTGGCAAGAAGTTCACCATTCGCCCACCAGTGCCACCGCACAGTTGGAACCGCAGCGTCACGCTGTATGCTGGACAATGGAAAGGGCGCACAGCAAAGAGCATCCTGCTCAAGCTCTGGACCGGGGGAAGTTGGGCGTGGATAAAATGCCGCATTCAGGGCCAGGACATCCCCGATGGATGGGATGTAGATAGCCCAACACTGGTGCAAGATGGACATCAGTGGAAATTGCACACCGCTCTACAGAAAAAGTTCTCCGCACCTGGCAAAGTAGAACATCAAGTAACAAGCCATTCAGAAACACGTATTTGTTCCATTGACTTGAATATTACCAAGCACTTAGCCGTATGCACCATTCTCACGGTCGAAGGCACGGTGGTTGCGACCCGCTTCATTGAGGGAGGAAAGCAACTACACGGTCTTAGGAAGAGACAGTTAGGACGGATAGCACGAAACCGAAGCAAGACAGGCATGATCGCTGAGGGGGAGCAAGACAATGCGGCATTGTGGGCGAAGATACGCGCACTTGATGAGGACAGTGCCCATCAGGTGAGTCACCGCATCGTAGAGTTCGCACAGCAGCATCAGGCGAGTGTCTTGGTGTTCGAGCATCTTGGACACTTCAAGCCACAAAAGGGCAAGTACAGCAAGAGGGGCAACGAAAAACGCTCGTACTGGTTGAGGGGGAAAACCTTCAAATACACGAAATATAAAGCGTGGAACGAAGGAATACTCACCTGTCGTGTCAGCCCGAGAAACACGAGCAGGGACTGTGCCCGTTGTGGTGCCCTCGTTGCTCGTTATGATGCGGGAAAACCAGCCGAAGGATATACCCCTGGCGCTCCACTGGTGTTCTGTTCAGCATGCCAGATGCGCGGCCATTCCGACAGAAATGCCAGCATGGTCATCGGCAAACGCCTCCTTGCTCGTTATCAGCAGCCCTTCTCTCAGGAAAAGCCTCAAGCTCCTCTGGCAACAGAGAGGTCCACGAAAGTGGGAGGTGTTTCAGGCTCCCAAGTCGCCAAAGGCAAAGGAAGGCTATCTACCAACCACGCAAGGCATGGAGCAAGGAACGCGCAGGGCACCGCGCAGGATACAGTGTTGAGGACGTCGAACAGTGTATCAGGTATTGCTCACCAACTACGGTTGTTCAACGAGTCGTAGCCACGCTACATACACTCGAACAACCGACTACGTAGCAGTGCCGGAAGAAGCCGCGCCGCTTGAGCGGCTGCGGAGTGTCACTCAGTGTTTTGTGAGGACCATCACGCCCGCCACGCCGGGGCCGGCATAGGCGCCCAGCACAGCTCCAAGTTTGTAGGTGGGAATCTCACCGGAGTAGACGCTTTTCAGTGATTGGACCAGCTGTTGACCGACCTCATCGTCCGATTCAATGACACCCATCTCTTCCACTTCACCCATTTCATTGACCAGTTGCGCGATGCGCGCATATGCCTTGCTGCGAGTGCGCGGTCGTTCCAGCGCAACGATCTCGCCGTTCTTAAAAGTGAGGACAGGTTTGACGCTCAATATGTTGCCCAGTAATGCCGTTGCTCCGCCGACGCGTCCCCCGCGCTTCAAATATTCCAGCGTGTCCAGTACGAACAATACCCTGGTGCGGGCAATGCGTTCGAGCAGGCGTGCTTTCAGCTCTGCGAGAGACGCACCCTGCCGTGCCTCTTCCGCGGCATGCATGATGGGCACCCCCATTCCAAGGCTGACTATCTGGGAATCGATCATCTCGATGGGGATCTTCTTCATATCGTCTGGAAGTGCATCTCGACCGGTACAGGCAGATTGATAGGTACCGCTGAGTTTCGAGGAGATATGTACTGAAAGGATGCCATCAGCTCCCTCGTTCATCAGTCGCATGTACGCTTCTTGAAATGCGGCGGGTGGAGGTTGCGAGGAGCGCGGTGATTGTTTGCTTGTCTGCAGCTTGCTATAGAAACCCGCGGTATCCAGTTCTATGCCATCGAGATAAGCCTGTTCGCCAAAAAAAACGGTGAGGGGCACAATCGTAATACCCAGGGCTCTGGCCGTTTCGAGTGGAATATCACAGGTACTATCTGTGACGATGCGTACAGCCATAAATAATTACCTCCATTTGACACGCCGTAGTGTCCTAATCTAATGGAGACAGTATACTATGCTCTCCTTAATAAGTCGAGATTGTATTAATGTACGATGGCAATCCAGGCCAGTGCTCTGTCAATCTCGTTTCGATAGCTGAAATGTAGTGGCGAGGCTTGCCCGCGCCATATCCCAAACCTGGTGGCTGCAGCCGCTGACCTGCATTGCCACCAATGCCGGGTAATTTATTCCGCAGAGAGGATGTAGGCGTAGTAGGGCTGTCCACCGTCAACGACCTCGATCTCGATATGCGAGTATTGCCCTTTAATGCGCTTCGCTGTTTCCTGCGCCTCTTGTGCCGTGACGTCCTCGCCATAGTAGAGCGTCAGAATCTCATAGCGGTCAATGTGCATACGCTGCAGCGTGTCACGGATAACATCGTCGATGTTTTGTCCCGCGACAGTAAGGTTCCCATTGATCAGGCCAATGAAATCACCTTCGCGTACACGGACGCCGCCGATGTGGACTGTGCGTACAGCAGTAGTAATCTCAGCAGTCTGCGTATGAGTAGCGGCCTCGCTCATTATCTGGCAATTGGTGGCGAAATCGGCCTCAAAATTGCAAGCGAGCAGCGCGGCAATGCCCTGGGGCATTGTATCGCTCGAAACGACATAGACCTCTTTGTCGGTCAGGTTGGCAACCTGGCGCGCGGTGAGGATGACATTGCCGTTATTGGGCAGGATAATGACCTGCCTGGCTGCTACAGCATTGACCGCAGCCAGCAATTCCTCGGTGCTGGGATTCATAGTCTGCCCACCTGGAACGATGGCGCTCACTCCCAGGCCCTGGAAAACCTTTTCAAAGCCCGCACCGGAAACCACTGCGATGGTGGCAAGATCAGGTGTGAGTGAGCTGGCTTCATAGTCTTCCGTGTCAGCTGCGTGTTCTGCTTCGCTTTCCGCGGCATAAGTAAGGCTCTGTTCCTGGAGATTTTCAATATTGATATCCAGCAGGCTGCCGATACTCACGCCATAGTCGAGGATTTTACCGGGCCATGGTACATGGGTATGCACTTTAAGCATCTTCTCGTCGCCAGCCACCACCGTCGAGACACCGCCCATATCTATAATCGTCTGTCGTATGCGATCAACGTCCAGGTTTTCACCGCGCAACAGGAACACAACCTCGTAGCCGAACTCTTCCTCGATGGTCACCCGCCCTTTTTTGGCATGTGCCTCATTTGATGTCGGTGTTGCCGGGGATAAGGCTGCCGCTTCTACCGCGCCCAGGTGGACTGCTTCGCCACGGATATAGCGCCAGATTCCTTCCAGGATGGTGCAAAATCCCTGTCCGCCAGAATCGACCACCCCGGCCTGTTTAAGCGTGGGCAAGAGATCGGGCGTGCGGGCGACCGACAAGCGGGCAGCGATGACCACCTCTTGCATCAGGCCAACGAGGTCATCACCGCGTTGCGCGCTGATCTTCGCGGCCTCCGCGCTTTCGCGTACAACGGTCAAAATAGTCCCTTCCACCGGTTTGAGGACGGCGCGGTAGGCGAGGCGAGATGCCTCTTCGAGGGCAACGGCAAGATCGGGGGCTGCGAATGTTTTCTTATTTTCTAAACCTTGAGCCACGCCACGCAATGTCTGTGAGAGAATGACCCCGGAATTGCCCCGTGCGCCCATGAGCGCCCCGTGGGCCAACTTCGCAGCGATGATGCCCGCGGATGTTTCGTTGCTCTCCGCAATGCCGCGAATCGCCGCCTTCATGGTGGCCGACATGTTGGAACCTGTATCTCCATCAGGTACTGGGAAGACGTTGAGAGCGTTAATAGCCTCGCGATGTTCTTCTAACCAGGCCGCGCCCGCAAGTAGAGCTTTCTTGAGGTCTTGTCCGTCAAAGACGCTGATGCGGCGGGGTCGTTGTGTGCGGACTGCGCGAGGTGATTGTTCCTGCATAGTGACTCCCGGGGCAACCACGAGGGACGCCCTCCAAATACTCGTTTATTTTTTGCTCGGAGGAGTTGGGCCGTGGCCTAATCCCTGGACATTGACGTTAACCTGCGCTACTGGCACGCCTAGCATCTTCTCGATAGAGAACTTCACGCTGCTCATGATGTTGTGCGCGATTTCCGACATGCGTAGCCCGTATTCAAGCGCTACGTAGACTTCAACGATGATCTGCTCATTGACAACACGCACCTGGATGCCCTGATTGCTATGCTCAGGCTCGAGTAGTACCGCTTGCCCATTATGGAGGCGAGGAGCGGTGATGCCGACGACGCCGTAGCACTCGCTTGTTGCCTGTTTCGCGATAGTATGGATAGCATTAGGCAAGACCTCTATTTTACCAAGGGGGCGGGAACCGTGTTGTGGCAGGATAGCAGATGTTTTTGACATATGCGTATCTTCTCTCTTTGGTGACTGAAACTCTTGTGCTAGTATATCACTTTGCTCTTGCCAAAACAAGTATCTTTATGCTATACTCGCATGGCGTCGCCAAACCAGCCGCTGCGCATTTTATGATATAATGAAGATGAGAGAATCCTCTGAATTCGATCAAATCAGGAAGGAATGTATATATGTCGTCAGGTCGTTGTGATGTTTGTGAGCGCAAGCCCATGCATGGCAATAACGTGAGTTTCTCACAGCGGCGCACGCGTCGTCGTTTTGTACTCAATGTACAGCGCCGGCATATGGTTGTGGACGGTACGCCGCGCACTATCAATATCTGTACCCGCTGTTTGCGCACGATGAATAAATTGCCAAAAGACTAAAAAAAGAGCATAATAAAACCAGCAGTGCGACTACGTAGTCGCACTGCTGGTTTTATTATGCTCTTTTTTTAGTCTTTTGGCAATTTATTCATCGTGCGCAAACAGCGGGTACAGATATTGATAGTGCGCGGCGTACCGTCCACAACCATATGCCGGCGCTGTACATTGAGTACAAAACGACGACGCGTGCGCCGCTGTGAGAAACTCACGTTATTGCCATGCATGGGCTTGCGCTCACAAACATCACAACGACCTGACGACATATATACATTCCTTCCTGATTTGATCGAATTCAGAGGATTCTCTCATCTTCATTATATCATAAAATGCGCAGCGGCTGGTTTGGCGACGCCATGCGAGTATAGCATAAAGATACTTGTTTTGGCAAGAGCAAAGTGATATACTAGCACAAGAGTTTCAGTCACCAAAGAGAGAAGATACGCATATGTCAAAAACATCTGCTATCCTGCCACAACACGGTTCCCGCCCCCTTGGTAAAATAGAGGTCTTGCCTAATGCTATCCATACTATCGCGAAACAGGCAACAAGCGAGTGCTACGGCGTCGTCGGCATCACCGCTCCTCGCCTCCATAATGGGCAAGCGGTACTACTCGAGCCTGAGCATAGCAATCAGGGCATCCAGGTGCGTGTTGTCAATGAGCAGATCATCGTTGAAGTCTACGTAGCGCTTGAATACGGGCTACGCATGTCGGAAATCGCGCACAACATCATGAGCAGCGTGAAGTTCTCTATCGAGAAGATGCTAGGCGTGCCAGTAGCGCAGGTTAACGTCAATGTCCAGGGATTAGGCCACGGCCCAACTCCTCCGAGCAAAAAATAAACGAGTATTTGGAGGGCGTCCCTCGTGGTTGCCCCGGGAGTCACTATGCAGGAACAATCACCTCGCGCAGTCCGCACACAACGACCCCGCCGCATCAGCGTCTTTGACGGACAAGACCTCAAGAAAGCTCTACTTGCGGGCGCGGCCTGGTTAGAAGAACATCGCGAGGCTATTAACGCTCTCAACGTCTTCCCAGTACCTGATGGAGATACAGGTTCCAACATGTCGGCCACCATGAAGGCGGCGATTCGCGGCATTGCGGAGAGCAACGAAACATCCGCGGGCATCATCGCTGCGAAGTTGGCCCACGGGGCGCTCATGGGCGCACGGGGCAATTCCGGGGTCATTCTCTCACAGACATTGCGTGGCGTGGCTCAAGGTTTAGAAAATAAGAAAACATTCGCAGCCCCCGATCTTGCCGTTGCCCTCGAAGAGGCATCTCGCCTCGCCTACCGCGCCGTCCTCAAACCGGTGGAAGGGACTATTTTGACCGTTGTACGCGAAAGCGCGGAGGCCGCGAAGATCAGCGCGCAACGCGGTGATGACCTCGTTGGCCTGATGCAAGAGGTGGTCATCGCTGCCCGCTTGTCGGTCGCCCGCACGCCCGATCTCTTGCCCACGCTTAAACAGGCCGGGGTGGTCGATTCTGGCGGACAGGGATTTTGCACCATCCTGGAAGGAATCTGGCGCTATATCCGTGGCGAAGCAGTCCACCTGGGCGCGGTAGAAGCGGCAGCCTTATCCCCGGCAACACCGACATCAAATGAGGCACATGCCAAAAAAGGGCGGGTGACCATCGAGGAAGAGTTCGGCTACGAGGTTGTGTTCCTGTTGCGCGGTGAAAACCTGGACGTTGATCGCATACGACAGACGATTATAGATATGGGCGGTGTCTCGACGGTGGTGGCTGGCGACGAGAAGATGCTTAAAGTGCATACCCATGTACCATGGCCCGGTAAAATCCTCGACTATGGCGTGAGTATCGGCAGCCTGCTGGATATCAATATTGAAAATCTCCAGGAACAGAGCCTTACTTATGCCGCGGAAAGCGAAGCAGAACACGCAGCTGACACGGAAGACTATGAAGCCAGCTCACTCACACCTGATCTTGCCACCATCGCAGTGGTTTCCGGTGCGGGCTTTGAAAAGGTTTTCCAGGGCCTGGGAGTGAGCGCCATCGTTCCAGGTGGGCAGACTATGAATCCCAGCACCGAGGAATTGCTGGCTGCGGTCAATGCTGTAGCAGCCAGGCAGGTCATTATCCTGCCCAATAACGGCAATGTCATCCTCACCGCGCGCCAGGTTGCCAACCTGACCGACAAAGAGGTCTATGTCGTTTCGAGCGATACAATGCCCCAGGGCATTGCCGCGCTGCTCGCTTGCAATTTTGAGGCCGATTTCGCCACCAATTGCCAGATAATGAGCGAGGCCGCTACTCATACGCAGACTGCTGAGATTACTACTGCTGTACGCACAGTCCACATCGGCGGCGTCCGTGTACGCGAAGGTGATTTCATTGGCCTGATCAATGGGAACCTTACTGTCGCGGGACAAAACATCGACGATGTTATCCGTGACACGCTGCAGCGTATGCACATTGACCGCTATGAGATTCTGACGCTCTACTATGGCGAGGACGTCACGGCACAAGAGGCGCAGGAAACAGCGAAGCGCATTAAAGGGCAATACTCGCATATCGAGATCGAGGTCGTTGACGGTGGACAGCCCTACTACGCCTACATCCTCTCTGCGGAATAAATTACCCGGCATTGGTGGCAATGCAGGTCAGCGGCTGCAGCCACCAGGTTTGGGATATGGCGCGGGCAAGCCTCGCCACTACATTTCAGCTATCGAAACGAGATTGACAGAGCACTGGCCTGGATTGCCATCGTACATTAATACAATCTCGACTTATTAAGGAGAGCATAGTATACTGTCTCCATTAGATTAGGACACTACGGCGTGTCAAATGGAGGTAATTATTTATGGCTGTACGCATCGTCACAGATAGTACCTGTGATATTCCACTCGAAACGGCCAGAGCCCTGGGTATTACGATTGTGCCCCTCACCGTTTTTTTTGGCGAACAGGCTTATCTCGATGGCATAGAACTGGATACCGCGGGTTTCTATAGCAAGCTGCAGACAAGCAAACAATCACCGCGCTCCTCGCAACCTCCACCCGCCGCATTTCAAGAAGCGTACATGCGACTGATGAACGAGGGAGCTGATGGCATCCTTTCAGTACATATCTCCTCGAAACTCAGCGGTACCTATCAATCTGCCTGTACCGGTCGAGATGCACTTCCAGACGATATGAAGAAGATCCCCATCGAGATGATCGATTCCCAGATAGTCAGCCTTGGAATGGGGGTGCCCATCATGCATGCCGCGGAAGAGGCACGGCAGGGTGCGTCTCTCGCAGAGCTGAAAGCACGCCTGCTCGAACGCATTGCCCGCACCAGGGTATTGTTCGTACTGGACACGCTGGAATATTTGAAGCGCGGGGGACGCGTCGGCGGAGCAACGGCATTACTGGGCAACATATTGAGCGTCAAACCTGTCCTCACTTTTAAGAACGGCGAGATCGTTGCGCTGGAACGACCGCGCACTCGCAGCAAGGCATATGCGCGCATCGCGCAACTGGTCAATGAAATGGGTGAAGTGGAAGAGATGGGTGTCATTGAATCGGACGATGAGGTCGGTCAACAGCTGGTCCAATCACTGAAAAGCGTCTACTCCGGTGAGATTCCCACCTACAAACTTGGAGCTGTGCTGGGCGCCTATGCCGGCCCCGGCGTGGCGGGCGTGATGGTCCTCACAAAACACTGAGTGACACTCCGCAGCCGCTCAAGCGGCGCGGCTTCTTCCGGCACTGCTACGTAGTCGGTTGTTCGAGTGTATGTAGCGTGGCTACGACTCGTTGAACAACCGTAGTTGGTGAGCAATACCTGATACACTGTTCGACGTCCTCAACACTGTATCCTGCGCGGTGCCCTGCGCGTTCCTTGCTCCATGCCTTGCGTGGTTGGTAGATAGCCTTCCTTTGCCTTTGGCGACTTGGGAGCCTGAAACACCTCCCACTTTCGTGGACCTCTCTGTTGCCAGAGGAGCTTGAGGCTTTTCCTGAGAGAAGGGCTGCTGATAACGAGCAAGGAGGCGTTTGCCGATGACCATGCTGGCATTTCTGTCGGAATGGCCGCGCATCTGGCATGCTGAACAGAACACCAGTGGAGCGCCAGGGGTATATCCTTCGGCTGGTTTTCCCGCATCATAACGAGCAACGAGGGCACCACAACGGGCACAGTCCCTGCTCGTGTTTCTCGGGCTGACACGACAGGTGAGTATTCCTTCGTTCCACGCTTTATATTTCGTGTATTTGAAGGTTTTCCCCCTCAACCAGTACGAGCGTTTTTCGTTGCCCCTCTTGCTGTACTTGCCCTTTTGTGGCTTGAAGTGTCCAAGATGCTCGAACACCAAGACACTCGCCTGATGCTGCTGTGCGAACTCTACGATGCGGTGACTCACCTGATGGGCACTGTCCTCATCAAGTGCGCGTATCTTCGCCCACAATGCCGCATTGTCTTGCTCCCCCTCAGCGATCATGCCTGTCTTGCTTCGGTTTCGTGCTATCCGTCCTAACTGTCTCTTCCTAAGACCGTGTAGTTGCTTTCCTCCCTCAATGAAGCGGGTCGCAACCACCGTGCCTTCGACCGTGAGAATGGTGCATACGGCTAAGTGCTTGGTAATATTCAAGTCAATGGAACAAATACGTGTTTCTGAATGGCTTGTTACTTGATGTTCTACTTTGCCAGGTGCGGAGAACTTTTTCTGTAGAGCGGTGTGCAATTTCCACTGATGTCCATCTTGCACCAGTGTTGGGCTATCTACATCCCATCCATCGGGGATGTCCTGGCCCTGAATGCGGCATTTTATCCACGCCCAACTTCCCCCGGTCCAGAGCTTGAGCAGGATGCTCTTTGCTGTGCGCCCTTTCCATTGTCCAGCATACAGCGTGACGCTGCGGTTCCAACTGTGCGGTGGCACTGGTGGGCGAATGGTGAACTTCTTGCCACGCGCTCTTGCCTTCTCCTTCTGCTTGCGCCACTTCTCCAAATGGGTGGAAAACGAGTGTGCAGAGCCAAGTGCAACGTGAATAGCGGCGCGACGGAACAGGGCAGGAATGTCAGCAGTGATTGCGGAAGATAATGGCATCGCTGGATGAGGGTTGTCTTTGGTTGTATGGGTGAGCTTTTCCAGGGCCGTGAGTGCTTCTTTGTTGGAGAGGTCTAGAACTTTCTCATGCAAGGTGATGACCTCGAAATAGAAGGCGGCAACGTGATTGAAGAGGTCTTTTGTCGCTGCAAAATAGGAGGAGTGAGCAGGCTGATAGCTCAGTGGTTGTCGGATTGTTTTTATCGCCTTTGCCATAAGACTGCTCACTCCTTATTTACAGTTCTCTCACCTTTTCTTTCTGTGCAAGGGGAATGCGGTGATTTTACTCTCCTCTCTTGCCATTCTTTTCTACACATGCAACGGGTTTTTGGCTAAAGCCACGGACAAACCCGCTTATCTACACGGGCTAAAGCCTCAATAGCTTGCGGCGGGTTTTTTCTCTGTCAGTTTGCACAGAAAAGATGTTCGTTCTTAAGGACTCAATTTGCATAGAACAACGCTCCTACCCATTGACTATCCTGAAACTCTCACGTACAATAGTAGTACTGAATGAGAACCGCATGAACTGGTTCATCATTCTCATACCTGGGCCTAGAAACTGACTGTCAGAACTAAACGTATCTATCTGTAGTGTGTGTTCTCTGTAT
>CATPCK010000427.1 GCA_955652655.1 uncultured Ktedonobacteraceae bacterium
CCGCGAACAAGATCATCAGCTCTATCAAGGTGGCAACAGTTGGCTTTCTGGTTGAGCCAGGGCCTGTGGGCAGCGGGATAACGTATAAAAGTACCCCCGGCGCTCTGCCTCTGCACTTCCACCGGGCGATTGAGGAGACCGTACGCGCTACCCTCGCGCAGGGTGTGTACGGATGGGAAGTGACTGATATCGTGGTCACCCTCACCCACACAGGCTATGATAGCCATAGGCAAGACGGAACGAAGGGCGGTGACTTCAGAAACCTGGTTCCGCTGGTGTTGATGGAGGCGCTCTCTCAGGCTGGCACGGATGTCTATGAACCGATCAGCCAGTTTGAATTGAGCGTCCCCGCGAGCGCGATCAGCACAGCCATGTTCAAATTGTCGGAGCTTCGGGCAGCCTACGAGCAACCCATCCTGCACAACGACACGTTCCTTTTGACCGGCACGCTGCCTGTGGAAACGTCCGAGGAATTCAGGAGAGAACTTCCTTCTTTTACGGAGGGCGAGGGCGTTTTTCTGGCTCAAGAAGCCGGATTTCGCAAAAAAGAGGGGGAGTGTCCCACAAGAAAGCGCATGGATCATAATCCGTTGCACCGGAAGGAATACTTGCTCTATGTCCACCACGTGTGTTGAGGTGGAGGATCGCGGCTTCGGGATCATTCGGGTGCGCGCGGCTCCCCAGCAATGGGGCCATTCCCCCTCGCGTGTGCACCTATGGTACGCTACTTTGGCGCAAGGAGGCACTTCTCCTCGTTCTTCACCTTCTTGCAGAAACAGGTCGAAAGAAAGGATGTTTCATGCTCAACATGACCCTCCCCAATCGCCGTCTGCTCTTGATGACGTTGGGCTTGGCATATATCGCTATAGGTATGCTGGGCGCGCTGCCGGAGGCCTCGCTGATCCGGCTGGCAAGTAATACCCACGTCTCGCTTGAAGTGGCGGGCTCCATGTTCACACTCTCGGCCTTTGGCGATCTGCTCGGCGCAGGCCTGAGCGGATTCCTCCTCATGAGATATATCAAACCCAAATATCTGCTCATGCTGGGCCTGTTCTTTGCGGGTTCCGGTTCAATCATGACAGCTCTGACCAGCTCATTTCCCGTGTTACTGCTCGGCCAGATGCTGATAGGTCTGGGGTTCGGCTTCATTGATCCCAGCTTAAATACCATGGCAACCCTGGCTTTCCAGGAGACGCTCAGCGAAGATCTGAACACTATTCACGGGCTGTTCGGCCTGGGGGCGCTGCTCGGACCCTTGATCCTTGCCTTTGGTCTGCAATTTTTCAAGAGTCTGGAGCTTTCCTACTTCGTAGGCGCGGGCGTTGCCGCCATCACCATCCTGGTGGTCCTGGGGCAGCAGCTACCCGAACTGCCTCGTCAAGCAAAGAACGTACAGCAAAAGCGAGCAGCGAACAGGGAACGGCAGAACGTGCTCAGACAGGAGTTCCTCTGGTTGATGGTCTTACAGCTGAGCATCTGTTCAGCTGCGCAGATCGGATTTAGAAGTTGGATTGTCACAGCGGTCAGCCAGAGCGCTGCTATTAGCCTGGCTCTCGCGGCCCCTGTCGCGACCGCTTTCTTTCTTGGCATGACGGCTGGCCAGTTCTTTGGAGCGCAGGTGCTCAGGCGAGGCTGGATCAGCGAGAAGCATTTCCTGTATACAGCCCTATTGGGGGGGACTTTTTGGAGTGTCATTGCGGCAATGTTTCCTGGCCAGGTGCTCGCCTCCTACGTTGCAAGCGCACTGGTAGGCTGTTTTTATGGGCCGCTCTTCCCCTGCATTATGGCGATCACCTCGCGCCGTTTTGTGCATGCGATTGGCCCCATCAGCAGTATGCTGATCATCAGCACAGATACGACCTCGATGATTGTTCCGGTAGCAATGGGTCTCCTCATTCCAACCCTGGGCATCAACTGGGTGATGGCCATTCCCGCTCTCTGCTGTGCGTTCGCTGTGCTCCCCATGGCGCTGGCCAATCGTGCGCACCCACAGGGCCAAACCGACCACCATGATGGGTGACACCTGGCGTGCGGAGTGCTTGCGAGAACATCTGATCTGAGGCAAGCGAGACGCATGGAAATAGCAGAGTGAGATGAGGTGAGGACAAGTAGTAATGAGGACAGTAAAGAGATGCTGGAGTCTCGGTCGAGACTCCAGCACGTTGATGCCTCATGCTCGATCCGCGAACCGTTTTCGCGACGTTTCAATGACACCTTCCCACTTCCACTGGAGGCTATCTCTTCCTTAAAGGATGAAGAGCCAATTACAAAATGGTATGCTATTCATAGCTGTGTATCCAAAATAACAACTTGAGTAGGTCAGGAGAAATTAGCGTGTCCCAAAACAAGCAGCTACAAGATAAAGATTACTTCGATTTTCTGATCGATGAGGCCAATCATCCTTTTGCGGGCTGGGACTTTTCGCATATCACGGCTACGCGCAGGATGGTTGAAGGGGCGCTCAGTTGGGGCTATGCCAGCAAAATACTCATGCGACTCAGGTATATCCAATCATTATTGGATATGGGGACAGGGGGTGGAGAATTTTTATCCGCGCTGCATCCCCTGCCAGAGCACGCCTGTGCGACTGAAGGGTATGCGCCCAATGTCCCTATCGCTCGCCAGAGGCTTGAGCCGCTGGGGGTCAAGGTCTATGAGGTAAGTGATCCTCATCGCCTGCCCTTTGCAGAGAATGAATTCGACCTGGTCATCAACAGGCACGAGTACTATGATCCGCAAGAAGTGATGCGTATCCTCAAACCTGGGCGCCAGTTTATTACGCAGCAGGTCGGCGGGTCAAACGATGTGGAACTTTTGCAGATGCTGGGAGGAGGAGAATACCAGTACGCTTACTGGACCCTGGATTATGCTGTAAAGGAACTCGAGGCGGCGGGTTGGCAGATTGTGGAGCAGCGAGAGGAGTTCCCCGTCACGCGCTTCTTTGACGTGGGGGCCGTCGTTTTTTTTCTAAAGGCCATTCCATGGCACATTTCCGATTTCTCTGTGGAGAAATATTTCGACAAACTGGTGGAGATGCACAACATTATCCAGGCTCAGAACTACTTCGATGTGCACGACCACCGCTTTTTGATTGTTGCTGAAAAGTTCTGATACTTCAGAAGGGATGGTTCCCTACAACCATCCCTTCTGCTCAGCAAGTCGTGCGGCTTCCATGCGGTTGCGTGCGCCCAGTTTCTGCATGGCCATAGAGAGGTGATTGCGCACGGTTCCTTCTGACAGGTATAGCTGCGCAGCGATGTCTGCAATGCTGATGCCAGAAAGCGCGACTGAGAGCACCTCACGCTCCCGGTTCGTGAGTGGGTTGGTGCCCTCTGAAAGCGCCGCCAGGGCGAGGTCTGGATCAACCACCCGCTCGCCCTCCATGACGCTACGAATGGCAACCGCGAGTTCTGTGGCAGGCGCATCCTTCAGTAAGAACCCGACGGCTCCGCTGTCCATGGCCCGGCGCAGATAGCCGCTGCGCCCAAAGGTGGTCAGGATCACGACGCGACAGGACGGGAGGTATTCTCGAAGCGCCTGCGCCGCAGGTAATCCACCACCGCCAGGCATCTCAATATCCAGCAGGGCGACATCGGGACGGGCCGAGAGCGCCGCTGGTACCACCTCATCGCCGCGAGCGACTTCAGCAATTACCTCGATATCCTTCTCCAATCTGAGCAGAGCGGAGAGCGCTCCGCGCACCAAAGCCTGATCTTCCGCCAGGAGGACCCGTATCATAATCGCTCCTCCTGTGATGGCTCTACATGGCCCTGGACCGGCAGTTCCACCCACAGGCGAAAGCCCTCGTTGCCCGCTGTTCGTAGTGGACCTGCCTCCATACGCCCTCCTTGCGAGTTGACGCGCTCGTTGAGGCCGGAGAGGCCGCTGCCGGCCCTGGCTTTTGCGCCCTCCAATTGCTGCCTCCGTGGCCCATCGTTAATTACCTCGGCACACACGGTGCTATTCTCATGAGTGAGCCGGATGAGGCAGCGACGCGCGCGACTGTGCCGGATCACGTTGGTCACTCCCTCGCGCACAGTCCAGGCGAGCACTGCATCTGTGGAAGGTTCCAGTTCCCCGGCGGAGTGTTCAACCTGGCATGTGACCCCTGCCGCCGAGAGGATCTGCCGGGCACCGTCCAGTTCGCTCTCAAGCCGGGGTTGTCGATATCCTGCAACGGCCTCGCGTACCTCGCGCAAGGTATGGCGGGCCACGCGCTCGACCTCGCGGATCTCCTGGACCGCCCGCGCAGGCTCTTGTTCGACAAGACGCCCTGCCAGTTCGCTTTTGAGCGTGATCATGGATAGGGTATGCCCAAGCAGATCATGGAGATCGCGCGATAGGCGCTGCCGTTCCTCCGTCACCGCCAGGCGGGCCAACTCTTCCCGCGCTGCCTGCAGTTCCCTGATCGCACCGGACAAGCGAGCAACGCCGATCATATCCACACCGATCCCCCGCACCAGCAGCATGAGCGGGATGATCTGCAGCCAGTCCACCCGCGCTATGCCTCCGCTCGTGCCCACACTGATCCCGAGCGGGAGGAGTGTGAAGATCACGACAGCTATGAACGCGCTGCGCATCGGGAGCATTACCCCTGCTATGGCGCTGACCCCGATGAAGAGCCAGAGGAAGGCGCTGCCATAGAGCAGGCAGAGCAAGAGCACGAGCGCCACCAGGACGCCGAACAGGATGAGCGATGTAGGGGACCGTGAGCGTTTGCGTGCCCCAATGCTCGCCGGGTGAGGCCACATGAGCCAGGTGTAGCTGACCGCGAAGA
>CATPCK010000428.1 GCA_955652655.1 uncultured Ktedonobacteraceae bacterium
CGGTGGTGAAGCTCGCCAATTGACCTACATGGGCCATGGCGCGTCCCAGCCTGTCTGGTCATCCGACAGCAAACACCTGATCTTCAGTGCCGCGGTTGGACCAGCTGATGAGGAGACAGGGGAAGGAAAACGACTGCCGAAGGCGCGCGTGATCGATAGGCTCTGGTACCGCCAAGATGGTGTGGGGTTTATCTATGAGCGACGTCATCACCTCTTCCTGATCGATGTCACAGGTGGTGATCCGCGGCAGATCACCGACGGTGACTGGGACGACAACGACGCTGCCTGGTCACCAGACGGGACTCGCATTGCTTTTACTTCCAATCGCGTGGAGGACCGTGATCGATGGCGCTATTTCGGCGCCGACCTCTATGTACTGGCCATTCATGATGGGGAAGCCGGTGAATTGCGCTGTTTAACGGATAGTACTCGTTCGTGCTATTCCCCTTCCTGGTCACCTGATGGCAAAACCATTGCTTTTCTCGCGGCCCCCAAATTAGGCTCAGCCAATCACTTCGAGCTTTTCACCATCGATGCCGATACAGGAGGCGAACCTCGTAACTTGACGAGCGAGTTTGAGGGCAGTTGCGCAGATTCAACCAATGATGATTTGAGCGACGAGCACATGCTGCCAGCTCCTCCCTGGTCTCCCGATGGCAAGACGCTCTACGTCCTGGCATCACACAGAGGCGCTACACGCGTCTTCGCTATCGCCAGTGATGGAGCGGGCAAACAACCACTAATGCTGACACCTGGCAATATCTATGTGCGTGATTTCAGCATCGATCACGCCAAAGCTCACATATCTCTGCTCGTCGAAGACCCGGCACACGTGACTGAACTTTTCACCTGTTCAACATCCTCCCCAGGCGAACTGCGTCGCATTACCAGCTTCAACGATGCGCTTATTGAAGAGGTCGCGCTTGCTACACCTGAGTACATGCCATACAGTGGCGTTGATGGCTGGTCAATAGATGGCTGGATTCTCAAACCTCATGATTTCGATCCTGCGAAGAAGTATCCGATGATTGTAGAGATTCATGGTGGGCCAAACAGCCAGTACGGCTATGGCTTTTTCCATGAAATGCAGGTACTGGCAGCCAGCGGCTATGTAGTACTCTATACGAATCCACGCGGCAGCACGGGTTATGGTCGAGAGTTTGCCCTGGCGGTCAGAGGAGCCTGGGGGGTCAAGGACTCCCTGGATATCCTGGCCGGGGTGGATACCCTGCTGGAAAAGGGCTATATTGACGAGCAGCGCCAGGGCGTCATTGGAGGCAGCTATGGTGGCTTTATGACCAACTGGCTGATTGGGCATACAGATCGTTTCAAAGCGGCGGTGACCGATCGAAGCGTGGTCAACCGTTACTCCTTCTTTGGTAGCAGCGACATCGGCTGGGAATTCGCCGACGACGATATGGAGACGACTCCCTGGGAGGACCCGGAACTGTACAGGCGTATGTCACCGATTACCTATGTCAAGCAGATGCATACTCCCTTATTGATCATCCATAGCGAACAAGACTTGCGCTGTGGTATCGAGCAGGCGGAAGAGCTTTTCGCGGCCTTGAAATACCTGGGGCGCGAGGTGCTCTTTGTTCGCTTTGAAGGCCAGAGTCACGGGCTCTCGCGTGGGGGTCATCCAAAACTACGCCTGGAGCGGCTGCGACACATCAAAGGGTGGTTTGAAACGTACTTATGAGCCAGGTGGGCTTTTCAAAGACAAACCAGGAAGGCGCGGTTGTATCATTACCGTTCCTTCCTGGTTTGATAGGCATGCTACGGTTTCAGCATCCCAATCTTATCTTTCCCGGACTCGGTAAACCAGAGCGTATGATCTGCACCCATTACTATACCTAACGGGAGGCTACCAGCGGTAGGAATACGATAGAGCATGAAATGATTAGCCATAACATCCAGGCGCGCGATCATGTTATCCGCCGTTATCGTCAGCCACACTTCGCCAACGTGGCTGATCGTCAAGCCATAAATTCCACCTGATTCATTCCCACTATGAGGGACATAATAAGGAGTAAATTTCCCTGTCCGGGAATCAAGCTTCAACAGAAGTCCTCCGGAGAAGGAGGTAATCCAGATGGCTCCATGAGCGTCGCTGGTAATCTCCATAAGAGGATTCGCGGGACCTGACATTGTGAAAAAGCTGAACTTGCCTGTACTGGGGTCAAAGCGGCCAATATGGTTGCCGCTAGCTTCGGTAAACCAGACCATGCCCCGAGGATCAACACTTACCCCATAAGGATTGAGCTTCTGGACGCTCCTGTCACGCGAAATAGGGAATTGCTGGACCGCACCCGTGTGCGAGTCGAGCCATCCCAGCGAATCGGCGTTGAGTTCTGTAAACCACACATTTCCCTGAGCATCGAGCGCAATGTCATTTGGAGCACTTGGCAGTGTCAGGCGCCTGTTTGCATCACCTGGGTCGGGTACCGTCAGTGTGGGTAAACCATATACCTGGAACTTCCCCGTCGAAGGATAGTAGTGCCCGATATAGTTGGCATATTGTTCAGCAAACCAGATCGTATCGTCCGGTGCTACCAATAAGCCCATAATACCATTCTGCCCATGTGGCGGGGTTACTTGTTGAAAGGTC
>CATPCK010000429.1 GCA_955652655.1 uncultured Ktedonobacteraceae bacterium
AGTCGAACCGCCAATTGTGACGATAACGCGGCCATGGAGTCCTTCTTTGCTACCCTGACCAAGGAGTGTACTGATCGCATACGCTTCCAGACGAGGCAAGAGGCCCGATCAGCCATCTTCGAGTACTTAGAGTGCTTCTACAACCCGGTCCGATTACATTCGACGTTACAGTATAGCAGTCCGGTTGCTTTTGAACAGGCGAACGAGTCAAAGAGGCGTTAATCTCCAACTTTAGTGAGTACTTTTTTCTGGGCCAATTCCACAGTGCTGCTTTCCTGCCTTCGCCGACCATACGGGTGCCACGTTCATCATCGCTTTTCGTCTGTTCTGCACGCACGTCTGGTTCATGCTTTTCTTGTCCGCTTCAGGAAGTCTTAGCGGGGAAAACTGTACGAAAAAATGTTATGACCCCCTTGCCGCTGCTCGATACGACAGCCCGTTTTGAGGCCTTGATGATAGTCTTCCACCGTCCAACGGGCTCGATACCAGTCCACGCCCTCCCACGCTTGCTCGACGCTCTGGGTCGGCACCGAAGTCAACAGCACCCACTCCAGCGCCTCCACCCCCTCGGGCGGCTGGGATTCCCAGACCCGGACCACCCACACCCCCAACGGACGCAGGTCTGCCGACTCCTGGCTCAGGGGAGGCAGCAGGCGCAGGGAGCCACTGCTGATCGCCACATGGGCGACCCGTGCCGGACGCTTGGCAGTGGCATCCAGTTCCAGGTCCTGCTCCCCTTGAGCCGACCAGCCCTCGACAACGTCGAACAGACGCAGCGTCGGCTCCGGCTCCGCGTCGGCAGACCGCTGGTGGTGCGAGCGGCGAGCCACGGGCGTATCAGCTTGTTCCACCAGCAGATCCACGCGCCGATTCTGCGCCGCTCGCACCACAAAGTCCGTCTGCATCCGCCAACAGGTCGCCAACAAAGGAAGGATGTCGCTGTAGCGATCTCCCACATGAATCCACTGCGTGTCGGCAGGAGGCACGCCGATGGCCTGCACACTGCGTTGCCACACCTGCGACTCCCGCTCTCGCTGCATGCGCTCCCACTTGCTTTCTCCTTTGGGGGCAGGCTGACGCAGGAACGTTTCCTGCAGGGCGATGCCCAGCACCTGTCGGCTCGATGGAACAACAGCCAGCACGGTTTGCAGCAGAAAGCCGTGCTGGCTGCCGTTGCCGATGGGACCCTAGCCCGTGGTGGTGGGATGCTGCTGATAGTCCAATTCGGTGGTATCTTGGATCAGCAAGACGCGCTCGCTCTGAGCCGCTGCCTCTCGCGTCTGCTGGACGTGAGGGCCAATCAGGTACTCATAGCTGACATCGGGCGTCTGCAAGAAGCGATAGGTCGCCTTCAAGGCGGATGGCTCCTGCATCTGAGCGGGCAAGGACGCTCCAGGCTCGTGGGCAAGAGCGGTGCCGATGGCGACGGCTCGTCGGGTACGGCGCTGATCGCCCAAGCGCACCGAGCCAAAAGTCTGTTCGGCCCAGTCCGAGGCCGACAACAGGGTACTAGCATTCATCAGGGTTCGTCTTTCTCTCGTTGTAGCAACTCCTTGATGGATTCTATCCCTAATTCACTTGAAACTTGTGGGTAATTGTTAGACGTTCCGCAAGGGTGCGCCCCTACTATGAACGCTGAATCCACGTCGGTGGCCTATTCGTCCATAGTCTTCCCATTACCCAAAAGTGGTTGGCGGTTCCAGCGAATGCAGGAGCCGCCAGGTGGCGGCAATGTCCTGCAAGCGATGCAAGCCTCGCCAGATGACCTTGACGCCTGGTTCGCCATCACTCTTGCGCCCCAAGAACCCTCCCAAGCGAGCAATCCAGTTGACAGCCTCGTGCAAGGTCGGAGGCTGCTCTGGGGGTGTTGGTGTCTGATGAATGGTGGCATACAAGGCCTGCCATTCCTCCTTCTGCAACACCACCTCACAACTGGACTCCGGCGCCTCTCGCGCTTGATAGGTGAGCCATAACAAGCGCCAGGCGACGATGCAGTAGGTGGCCAAGGCCCGTTCCAAGCGCTGCACCGTTTCCACTTGCAACTCCTCAAGGCGACACCAGCTTTTGAGTACGTCGTGATAGCGCTCGATCAGCCAACGCAAGCTGTACCAGAGCACGACTTGCACCGCCTCTTCATACCCGGTCACCGGCATCGTAGTCAGCAGGAGCCAACTGACCGGAGTCTCCCCTTCGGGAGGGTCCACCTCTTCAGCCAGCACGACCTGTAACGGGAGCGGTTTCCACACCGCGTGGTTCTTCTTGGGACGCGGCGGCGCGATCGTGAGCGTCGCGAAGCGGATCGCCAGTTTGGTGGAGCGGGCTTGGTGCTCATGGGTTCGCGGCATCTCAAAGGCCACGATCACCGCGGCTTGGGTCTGCCGGATCCGCTCCCACAGGCGCTCGGCCTGCGCCTGGGGCTCCGTTTTCAAGCGACGATCATGTTTGGCCCGGATCAGCAACTCCTTGCCGACAGGACGCGGTTGGGCAAACAGATCGTAGAGATCGGCTTCCCGATCGGCAATGGTGAGCACGCCTTGCTCTAGCTCACAGGACGCTTGGATGGCTTGTTGAGCCAGCAGCCAGCGTCCACTCTCTTTCTCTTCGATGTTCTGATGACGTCGGTGCACCTGCTCCTCCTCGGCAACCGTCTCTTCTTCCCGTACCCACACATGCTGAAAGAGCAATCCCAGCGGGACCCCCTCTTGGCTGGTGGCCAACACCGCATGCACTTTGAGTCCTTGTGGCAATTTCCCTTTCGTGCGTTTGCCTTGCCAATGGCCCCGTCCTGTCGTTGCGGCGTGCGTACTGTCATCCACATCCGTCGTATCTTGGATTGCCAAGATCAACTCCTGCCCCTGGCAGCGAGCCAGCGTCTTCTCGATATGCGCCCTGCGTATCGCGGCTGCCTCCACCTGCTCATTATCCCAAAAGCGATAGGCTCCTTTGGTCGCTGCCCAATCTTCGCACGCCTGCGGCACACTCTGGGCTGGGTGGGCGGCCAAGTCCTCCACTATCTGCACCAAACGGGTCGTGCGCGCTGCATGGCCCAATTGCGCTTGTCCCACTTCCTGCTGTGCCCACCCTTCTTGCATCTCTTTGTCCTCCTGCCTCTTTTTGCCTGCGTCTACCTCCCTTCTCTCGCCCCTGTCAACTTTTGGGTAATGGGAAGTCTATAGTAGGGGCGCACCCTTGCGGTCGCCCTTGCAGCTACAACTTCCACACCTTGGCATTGCTAAATACAACCTCAGTTGAATTAGTTAGATCCTCGGCTGTAACGCCAATCTGACCCATGCTATACGTACTGTCAGTCACGCTTGCTAGATACTGTTTATTTACATACACATCCATAGTGTCATTGCGTGCAACGATTGCAAGCAGATTAGTTTCATTCGGGCCCAAAGCAATTTCCGTAGAAAAACCGCTTTTTAATAAGCGAGAAGTAGCGCCAGTACCATCCACGTAGAGGCGCAATGCGTAAAAGCCATCCGAATCGAGGCGCAAGTAATAGAAGTTACTGTTCGCGCTATTCGCTCGGAAAACGATGCCACCAGCATCGCCTTGTATAATTGTCATTTCTACCTGATAGGTAAAGTTGCTGAATTGAGTGTTTTGGGCATAGCAGCTATTGAAATATCCTGATTGTGTTTCGCTGGCATGATACGCCGCTCCCGTAAATTGACAGGTGCCACCAGAGTTACTGGAATTCTCCATCCAATTGTGCCCACGATTATTATTCGTCAATGGATCATCGAGCACCAGAGTATTGCTAAAGGGGTACTGAGATGCAACAGCAGTAGCGGTAACATTAGCCTGTGCAGTTGCTGTAGCATGAGCAATGCTCACAGTTCGCTGATGGCTCCATACAAAGATGGATGCGATACTAACTCCTATGACGAGGAGCGCCAGTCCAATGAGCAGCAACGCTCTCCCTTTGTTAGAACCTTGACGATGGTTAGTGTGCTTTCCATCGCTTATGAAGTTCAATACAGAACTACGAGATTGTGAAGGAGCATAAGGCGGTAGAGGTGGTTCATAGGTCCTGGGTACAGATTCATGGACCCCAAGCAAGGCCTGCTCGAAGGCATGCGCAAAATCAGAAATGGAAGCAAAGCGAGCTTCGGGTTGTTTCGCCAGGGCACGCAGAATCACCGCGTCGATAGCTGGAGGGAGCTGCGGGTTGAGTGTACTGGGCGCTTGTGGTTGCGTTGTGAGATGTTGATACATCACTTGTCCCTGATTGCCGACGAAGGGAGGATGACCTATAAGGAGGTCGTAGGCCATAACTGCCAGTGCATACTGATCTGTTGCAGGTACGGAGATACCGTCCCACTGCTCAGGGGCCATGTACATAGGGGTGCCGCGAATAATCTGGCTAACATTTTCCGTAGTAAGTTTGGCTACACCGAAATCAGCAAGCAGCAGGTCAGGACAATTCGGATTATCTCTATTGCTGCGAATGAGGAAGTTGGATGGCTTGACATCCCGGTGAACGATCTGCTGATCGTGCGCGTATTGAAGAGCGTCGGCAGCTTGTCGTACAAGTTGCACAACATCCTTTGGCTCGAGCAAGCTCGGATTGCTACGCTGTCGCAGCCAGAAAGCAAATGAACCCTCCTGGCAAAATGGCATGACCATGTAGATGATCGTAGTTTCATTCGTTACCTCCTCGCCATAGTCAAAGAGAGGTAAAATGTGTGGATGATTGAGTGTAGCGATCGTCTGTGCTTCGCGCTGGAAGAGGCGTATCGCATCTCTAGCCTCAGTAGTAGCAGGATAAGGAGTAATTTCGGTTCGAACAACCTTGACAGCCACTTGTCGATTGATGCGTCTATCTTCCGCTAGGTAGACTTCGCCCATACCACCTTTTCCAAGTAGGTGCAGAGGACGATATCGGATATTCTGCAGACCCTCTAATGACATCTTTTTCAACCTTGTAATGATCAGGTGCGTTAGCAGACACTATAATAACACGAAGCATGGAAGTGAAAGTAAGACAAGCGAACGAACAAGCATTTCCACCATACCCTATTTGTTCACTGATCTTCTTTTCTTGACAAGCCCAACCATGGCCTCACCCTTACCACAATAGCAGGCGAACCTATTCATGTTGTTCCTCACCTCCTCCGGCATGTCCTAGCAACACACGCAAGAACGGTACAAAACGTTCCAGCGGAAGCAGTCGCCTATCTCTTGCTGTAAATGTGATAATTCGATGATAGCAAAATGGTACTATTATCTGACGCACTATCAGCTCTTCTTATCTCTTTCCTTGGTTGCTCAAAGCGCTTTACAGGCCAGTGAAATCACGTTGACTTGAACAAAGAGTTCCCTGCTTTACGTCACAGAATTGTACCATTTTGCTGTCATCGAATTATCACATTTGCCTGGCCTCTTGCCAGAGCACGAGTGCATGTTGCGGTTCTGTTTCCCGGCTGGCCTGCTGAACCACGGTTTCAAATGCGTCAACGTCTACCCAGAGGCGCGCCTGGTCTGCCAGTTTGAGAATATCGCCATTGTTCCGGGTTTCGAGCAGTCCTTCATGGCTTGCCGTACACACTACTCTGCGCAGCACCTTGCTTGCTGAGCGGAGCGATTCCCGTGCCTTCGCTTCGTCCGTCTCCGGCCACAGCATACCCGTAAGCTGGCTTCTCGTGGCTTGTCGATTGGGGGCACAGAGAAGAAGCAGAAATAGAGAGCGGGCTGAGGTGCGGCTATTCCAGGCGTCCTCGTCTCCTGCTGAGGGGACTTGCCATTGCATGGCAAATTCACCAAAGGTGTACACCTGCAGAAGCGGCAACTTCGGCTCCCGTACGCTGCCAGGCACTCCTGCAATCCCTTCGGCCAGTGGTTCTCTCAATATGCACCTCCCTGA